>JBDHRZ010000246.1:0-5119 GCA_039807845.1 Rhodoferax sp. | reverse complement strand
GCCGTGATGCCAAGCGGGCGGCGCGGGCCGCACGGGCGTCGGCGTCGGTGCCGTACATCCGCCGCGCCATTCCACGCTTCGAGGTGCTGAACGAGGAGGGCCTCGCCCTCATCGAGCGCAACGCCGACACCATCCTCGCCGAGACCGGCATCGAGTTCCGCGAGGACCCCGAGGCGATCGCGATCTGGAAGGCCGCCGGCGCGGACGTGCAGGGCGAGCGCGTGCGCTTCGAGCGCGGCATGTGCCGCGAGCTGATCCAGAAGACGGCCCCGCGCGAGTTCACCCAGTACGCGCGCAATCCGGCGCGCAACGTCCACATCGGCGGCGACTGCACGGTGTTCGTGCCGGCTTACGGCTCGCCGTTCATCCACAACCTGGACGAAGGCCGCCGCTACGCGCGCATCGACGATTTCCGCAACTTCGTGAAGCTCGCCTACCTGGCGAATTCGCTGCACCACTCGGGCGGCACGATCTGCGAGCCGGTCGACCTGCCGGTGAACAAGCGCCACTTCGACATGGTCTACAGCCACATGAAGTACAGCGACAAGCCGTTCATGGGTTCGGTCACGCACCCCGAGCGTGCGCGCGACACGGTGGAGATGGCGAAGATCCTGTTCGGCGACGACTACATCGATCCGCTCACCGGCCGGCCGCGCACCGTGGTGATGAGCCTGATCAACGCCAACTCGCCGATGACCTTCGACGAGACCATGCTCGGTGCGGCCAAGGTCTACGCGCGCCACAACCAGGCCACCATCATCACGCCCTTCATCCTGGCCGGTGCCATGTCGCCGGTGACGGTGGCGGGCACCTGCGCGCAGACGCTGGCCGAAGCGCTGGCCGGCATGGCCTTCGTGCAACTGTGCAACCCGGGCGCGCCGGTGGTGCTGGGCAGCTTTGCCTCGAGCATCTCGATGCAGTCGGGTGCGCCGACCTTCGGCACGCCCGAGCCGGCGCTGGTGCTCGACGCGATGGCCGCGCTGGCGCGCCGCGTCGGCGTGCCGTTTCGCTCCGGCGGCGGCCTGTGCGCGTCCAAGATCGCGGACGCGCAGGCCGCCTTCGAGTCGGCCAACACCATGCTGCCGACCTGCCTGGGCGGCGTCAACTTCGTGCTGCACGCGGCCGGCTGGCTGGAGGGTGGCCTGTCGATGGGCTACGAGAAGTTCGTCATGGACGCCGACCAGGCCGGCATGATGCACACCCTGCTCGCCGGCGTGGACCTGTCGGAGAACGGGCAGGCCATGGACGCGATCCGCGAGGTCGGCCCGGGCAAGCACTTCCTGGGCTGCGCCCACACGCAGGCCAATTTCGAGACCGCCTTCTACCGCTCGCCGATCGCCGACAACAACAGCTTCGAGCAGTGGGAGGCGGAGGGCTCGCGCGACCTGGCGCAACGCGCCAACGCCAGCTTCAAGAAGCAGTTGGCCGAATACCAGTTGCCAGCCATGGACGTGGCGGTGGACGAGGCCCTGCAGGACTACATGAACCGGCGCAAGGGCGCGTTCGCGGACTCGAACGTCTGATCAGGGTGGTCCGCTGCGGCGCTCAGTCGAACGCCCAGGCCGACACCGCCGTCGGCCCCAAGGCCCCGCTCCACAGCTTGCGTGCCGGCGCAGCGCCGCCGGCGCCCGCGGCGACCATGAGCGGCAGTAGGTGTTCCTCGCGCGGATGGGCGGCACGGGCCGACGGCGCATGCGCCCAGCGCGCCAGCCAGTCGCGCCGCTGCGCGGCATCGCCGGCCAGCGCACCGTCGAGCCAGCGATCGAACGCCAGCGCCGCCGCGCCGTCACCCATGCGGCGCAGGTTGTGGTAACTCATGCCGCTGCCCACGATCAGCACGCCCTGGCTGCGCAGCGGCCGCAGCGCCGCGCCGATCGCCACGTGGGTCAGCGGATCGAGACCGTCCACGAGCGACATCGCCAGCACCGGGATGTCGGCGGCCGGCGCGATCACCTTCAGCGGGATGAACACGCCGTGGTCCCAGCCGTGCCCGGCGTCCACCTGCGCCGGCAGCCCGGCGTCGCGCAGCAGTCGCGCGGCGACGTCCGCCAGTTCGGGCGCACCCGGTGCGGGGTACTGGATCGCGTAGGTCTCGGGCGGGAAGCCGTAATAGTCGTAGATCAGCTCCGGCGCGCTGGCGCTGCAGAACGTGGCCTGCGGCGCCTCCCAGTGCGCGCTCGCGACGAGGATCGCCGCGGGTCGCTGCGGCAGGCTCGTCATCAGGCCAGCCAGGAACTCCTTCATCGGGCGAAACATCTCGGCCATCTGGCCGGACATGAAGAAGGCGGGGCCGCCGCCGTGAGGCAGGTAGAGGGAAGGCAGTTTCGGGTCGGGCATGATGGGCGCGATCGTACGCGCGATCGTGCGCGCTGTCGCGCGTCAACCGGTAAACCGCAGTCGACCGCTTACAAGCCTTTTGCAGGCCGCGTGGATGCGTGCATTGGCGGCTTCGATCGCCTTCACCTGCAAGTCGAACCGCGCAGTGAGGCTCCCAGCGTCAATCGAGTTCGCGAAACGGCTTCTCGCGCAGTTCGAGGAACTCCTGGAGCGGCATCTCCTTGAGGCGGCGCATCCACAGCCGGCCGGCTTCGGTGGCGTGCAGCGTCGCGGTGGTCTCCAGGTTGTGGTCCCACGAGGTCTGCAGGCCGGCGGCCATCTGCTGGTGGTTGAGCGCCGCCTTGGCGAACTTGATCGCGGGCCGGGGCATGCGCGCGAGCTTGGCCGCCAGGCGGCGCACCTCGGGCATCAACTGCTCGCGCGCTACCGCCTTGTTCACCAGATGGATGCGCTCGGCTTCGCGCCCATCGATCAGGTCGCCCGTGTACATCAGGTGGCGCGTGTGACGCATCGGCACCAGCCAGGGCATCATCAGCGAGGGCGGCGCCGAGACGTGGCGCACTTCGGGCTCGCCCAGGCGTGCGTCGTGCGCGGCGATCGCCAGGTCGCAGCACATCATGAGTTCCAGGCCGGCGGCCAGCGCGTAGCCGTTGACGGCCGCCACGATCGGGATCGGCGCTTTCCAGATCGCCGTCAGCCGCTCGCAGTTGGCCCGGATGTCTTCGCGCCAGCCTTCGACGTCGAGTTCGAAATCGTCCGAGTTCAGGTCGAAGCCGGTGGTGAATGCGCGCCCGGCGCCGGTGAGGATGAGCGCGTGGATGTTCGGATCGGCGCTGGCTGCGCGCACCGCGTGCACGAGTTCGTCCAGCAGCACCCCGTTCATCGAGTTGAGCCTGTCGGGACGGTTGAGCGTGATCGTCGCGAAGTCGTCGTGCGCGTCACGCTCGAACAGGATGGTGGTGTAGTTCATTGGCGTTCCTTTATTGCAGGTGTCGTTTGGGTTTGGGGTTGCACTGGACGAGCCGTTCGCGAGGAAGCGCAGGATTGCTCCCAGGTTTCCTCTCGCGTCCCCGGGGCCCTGGCCAGACCAGGGCCCCAGGCGCACTGAGCAAGGCGCGTTGCACGGCGCCGCGTGTGTCGATGTGGCGGCGCTCCGGGAGCCGGACCCGGACGGCTCAGCACCAGATCACCTGCGGATCGGGCAGCGTCTCGAACAGGCGGCGCACCAGCGCGGCGCGGCGCTCGAGCGCCAGGCGCTGGTTCAGGTGTCCCTTGTCGTTGACCTCGCCCGCTTGCGCGGACGGTGGCTCGCCGATCAGGATCACGCGGCGCACCGCGGTGCTGGAGCCACCCTGGCGCGTGTTGTGGGCGGCGATGGCAGCGGCGATGCGCGTTCGCAGCATGGGGGAGGCGGCCAGGGTCTGCGGCGTGTCGTGCTCGGCGCCGCCACAGGCGGCACGGCAGGCGTCGGGCTCGAGGAACACCAGCACGCCGAGGTACGGCTGGTCGTGCCCGGCAATTGCCACGTCACGCGCCAGCGGCGCCAGCGCGGCCAGCAGGGCCAGGCGCAGCGGGCCGGTCGAGACCCAGGTTCCGGTGGAGAGCTTGAAGTCTTCCGCGACCCGGCCGTCGAACGCGAGACCGCGTTCCGGGCGGTCCGCATCCAGCAGGCGCACCGCGTCGCCGGTGCGGTAGAAACCTTCCGCGTCGAACGACGAACGATCCGGATGGCCGGGCGGCCAGTAACCCGGCGTGACGTTGGGGCCACGCACCCAGGCCTCGTGTTTCGCGCCGGTCGGCACCAGCTTGAGCACGTACCCGGGCAGCGGGAGCCCGATCGCGTTCGGCCCGTCGATCCGGAAATGCACCAGCGCGATCGTCGAACCGCACTCGGTCGAACCCCAGCCCGAAACGAGCGCGACCGGCCGCCCGCCGCGCGCCGTGTGCCCGTCCAGGAGCGCGCGCAGCCGATCCCAGGTGGTGCGCGAGAGCCCGGCGCCCGCGAAGAAGACCAGCCGCAACGTAGCGAGGAAACTCGCGCGCGCCGCGCCGTCCGCGTCCAGCGCGTCGAGCAGCAGGTCCAGTCCGCGCGGCACGTTGATGTGCATGGTCGGGCGCACCGCCTCGATGTTGGCAATGGTGCGCGCGATCGCCTCGGGGGTCGGACGGCCGTCGTCGATGTACAGCGTGCCGCCGTGCCAGAGCATCTTGTGGAAGTTGTCGTTCCCGCCGAAGGTGTGGTGCCAGGGCAGCCAGTCGAGCAGGCGCGGCGGTTCGTGCGTGAGCAGCGGCCAGAGCCGCGCGATCGCCACCTGGTTGGCCGAGATCATCCGGTGCGTGGTGATCACGCCCTTCGGGGCGCCGGTGGACCCCGAGGTGAAGAAGACGGCGGCGATTCCGTCCAGGCCGCCCGGCACGGCATGCGTGCCGGGCGGTACGCCGGACGCAGCCGCCAGCAGGGCGGGCCAGCCGGCGTCACCCGCGCCGTCGCTGCGCGGCAGTACCGGCACCTGCGCCAGGTCCGCGTCGCGCAGCACCCGGGACACGGCTGCGGCGTCGTCGGCGCAGACCAGACCCGGATCGAGGGTACGCACGATCGCGGCCAGGCGATCGGCTCCGCCGCTCGTGTGCAGCAGGTTGGGCGACAGCGGCGCGAACGCCAGCCCGGCGAGCAGCGCCGCCAGGCGCAGCAGCGCGTGGTCGATGCCGTTTTCCGCGACGATCATCAGCGGCCGGCGCTGCGACAGCGGCCAGGTGGCCAGTCCAACCGCCAGGCGTTGCG
>JBDHRZ010000245.1:0-5120 GCA_039807845.1 Rhodoferax sp. | reverse complement strand
CAGGTCTGGTCGTAGATGATGACGGTCGTGCCCTCGATGGCGCGGAACTCGCGCTGCACCGCATCGAGCAGGTCGCGGTGCCTGACCTCCACGCCGGCGACCAGCGACACGCCTTCGTACTTCTCAGGCTCGTCGGTCACCACCACGATGCGCTGCGCACCTTCGGCGCGCATCGACTGCGCGATCTGCGCCACCGAATGACCTTCGGGCCGTTCGCCGACGCGCTGCCCGCCGGTCATGGCGACCGCGTCGTTGTAGAGGATCTTGTAGGTGATGTTCACGCCGGCGGCGATGCTCTGGCGGATCGCCAGCAGGCCGCTGTGGAAGTAGGTCCCGTCGCCCAGGTTGGCGAACACGTGGGTCTCGGTGCTGAACGGCTGCTGGCCGACCCAGGGCACGCCCTCGCCGCCCATCTGGGTGAAGCCGATCGTGCTGCGGTCCATCCAGGTCGCCATGAAGTGGCAGCCGATGCCGGCCATCGCGCGCGAACCCTCGGGCACGCGCGTGCTGGTGTTGTGCGGGCAGCCCGAGCAGAACCAGGGCATGCGATCGGCGCCCGGCACCGGGCCGCCGAGCGCGAGCGTCTGCTGCGCGCGCTCCTTAGCCTGCAGGATCGCCATCTGCGCATCGATACGGGCCGCCGTGTCGGCGTCCAGCCCCAACCTGCGCACGCGCTGCGCGATCGCGGCGGCGATCAGCGCCGGCGACAGGTCCGCGTTGGCGCGCAGCAGCGTATGCGCGCTCGGGTTGGGCATGGACCACTCGCCACCCGAGAAATCGCCAGCGACTTCGTTGAACTTGCCGAACACGTCGGGCCGCACGTCGGCGCGCCAGTTGTAGAGCTCCTCCTTGAGCTGGTATTCGATCACCTGGCGCTTCTCCTCCACCACCAGGATTTCCTGCAGCCCGGTGGCGAAGGCGCGCGTGAGCTGCGCCTCCAGCGGCCAGACCACGCCGACCTTGTGCAGGCGGATCCCGAGCCTGCGACAGGTCGCATCGTCCAGGCCCAGGTCGAGCAGCGCCTGGCGCGTGTCGTTGTAGGCCTTGCCGCTGGCGATGATGCCGAAACGGTCATGCGGGCCCTCGATCACGTTGCGGTTGAGGCGGTTTGCGCGCACGTACGCGAGCGCGGCGTACCACTTGGTGCCGAACAGTCGCTGCTCCTGATCCAGCGCATGGTCCGGCCAGCGGATGTGCACGCCGCCGGCGGGCAACTCGAAATCGGTCGGCAGCACGATCTGCACGCGCTCGGGGTCGATCACCGCACTGGCACTCGACTCGACGATCTCCTGGATCGTCTTCATGCCGGCCCAGACGCCGGCAAAGCGGCTCAGCGCGAACGCATGGAGGCCGAGATCGAGAATCTCCTGCACGTCGGCCGGGAAGAACACCGGCAGGCCGCAGGCCTTGAAGATGTGGTCGCTCTGGTGCGCCGCGGTCGAACTCTTGGCCACGTGGTCGTCGCCCGCGACCGCGATCACGCCCCCCCAGGGCGTGGTGCCGGCCATGTTGGCGTGCTTGAACACGTCGGCGCTGCGGTCCACGCCCGGCCCCTTGCCGTACCAGATGCCGAACACGCCGTCGTAGCGCTGTGTGCCGGCGGGCGCGAAGCCCAGTTGCTGCGTACCCCACACCGCAGTCGCCGCCAGTTCCTCGTTGACGCCGGGCTGGAACACGATGTGCTGCGCCCGCAGGTACGCTGCGGCCTTCTCCAGTGCCTGGTCGTAGCCGCCCAGCGGCGAGCCGCGATAGCCGCTGATGAAGCCCGCGGTGTTGCGGCCGCAGAGCACATCGCGCTGGCGCTGCAGCATCGGCAGGCGCACCAGCGCCTGCACGCCGCTCATGAACGCGCGCCCCGTCTCGAGCGCGTACTTGTCGTCCAGCGTGACGGACTCCAGGGCCTGGCGGATGGATTCGGGCAGCGGCGCGTTCATGGCAGGCAGTGCTCCATCAGACATCGTTCACCGGCGCAGTGTAGGAGGACCCGGCTGGCATGTCATGCGCACGGGGATTGCCGCCGACCCTCGCGCGCCGGGGCCGACGCCGGCTTCAAGGCCGTTGCAGCTCGGGCCGCGCGAAACGCCGGTTCGCCAATACCGGCAGCTCCTGGCGCGCACGCGCCAGCCGGTCCGGATCGAGTTCGGCGAACAACAACACCGGCGCTTCGCCGGCACGCGCGATCGCCACGCCCAGAGGGTCGACCACCATGCTGTTGCCGATGTTGCGCACACCACACTCGCCCGTGGCGACCACGTAGCACGTGTTCTCCAGGGCCCTGGCCGTCACCAGCACGTCCCAGTGCATCTCCTTGAGCGGGCCGCGCACCCAGGCCGAAGGTACTGCCAGCACCTGGGCCCCGTCGACGGCCAGGCGCCGCGCCATCTCCGGAAAGCGCAGGTCGTAGCAGGTCATCAGGCCGACCTTCCAGCCCGCCACCTCGATCAGCGGCGGTATCTCGGAGCCTGGCTGCACCTTGGCCGACTCCTTGACGGAAAAGGCGTCGTACAGGTGCAACTTGCGGTACTGCGCGACCAGGGCGCCGTCCCGGATCCCGATTTGCGTGTTCCAGACCAGTCCGTTCGACGCCGGCGTATGCATGCACAGCAGCGTCGTGAGCTGCGCGCCACGGCTTGCCGCGAGCAATTGCGTCACGAGCGGCCCGTCGAGTGGCTGTGCCGTGCGCTGCACGATGTCGGGGTCCGTGATGTCGCGCGCCAGCACGCCTTCGGGCAGCACCAGCAGGTCGGCTCCGCCCAACCGGGCGCGCGCCATCAGGTCGAGCATGACATGTGCATTCTCTTGCCAGTGCGGCCCCACCGCGAACTGGCCCAAGGCAACTTTCAGCATGACGATCCTCCATGTGACGGCATCGTGCCATACGCGGGAACAACGCTCACCGCGACGTGGTCGTGGGCGCGCCAGGCCGGGTGGAAACACGAATCGCGGGCATGCCTCATACGTTCAGCGCCTCACGACTTCGGCCACAGCACCCACAGTTGCAGGGGCTGCTTGAGCCGCCCGGCGGTCTCGCCCGCCTGCGCGCCCCAGCCGACGAAATAGTCCGCACGCACCGCCCCGGTGATGGCGCTGCCGGTGTCCTGCGCGAGCACCAGGCGCTGCAGCCTGACGGTGGGGCCGTCCGAGGCGAGCCAGACCGGCGTGCCGTACGGGATGCTGCCGGGGTCCACCGCGATCGAACGCCCGGGTGTGAGCGGCACGCCCTGCGCGCCGCGCGGCCCGAACGCCGCGTCCAGTTCGGACAGCGGCTCTTCGCGAAAGAACACGGTGCGCGGGTTGCTCCACAGCATCTCCTGCACGCGCTGCGGATGCAGCGCGGCCCAGCTGCGGATGGCCGGCCAGGAGGCTTCACGCACTTCCTGCTGGTCGAGCAGCCAGCGTCCGACGCTCGCGTAAGGTTGCGCATTGCTGGCCGCGTAGGCGAGCCGCACGAGGCGGACCTGTCCGTCGGGTTCGCGCAGTTGCAGGCGACCCGAGCCCTGAATCTGCAGCAGCAAGGCGTCGAGCGGATCGGCCAGCCAGGCGATCTCCTGCCCGCGCAGGGCGGCCTGCGCCTGCGCCAGGGTGTCCATCTCCTTGCGCGTGTACCAGGGCCTGCGCGCGGCCAGGCGCTCCGGCGGCCGGTACAGGGGCACCTCGAATCCGGCCTGCCGGATGCGCGAGGCCTGCATCATCGGCTCGTAGTACGCGGTCAACAGGCCCTCGCTGGCCCCCGTGGATGATTCGACCCGATACGGCTGCAGGTGGCGCATGATCCACTCGCGCTGCTGCTGCACCGTGGCCAGGCTGAGCACGCGGATATCCGGGCACAGCGCGGCGAAGGCTTCGCCGGGACGCTCGCAGCTCTTGAGCCAGGCGTTCCAGGCCTCGTGCAGCGCATCGTCGGCAAAGCCGGGCAGGGCGTCCCAGCGCACCGGCACCCAGCGGCTGCCGGCCTGCTGGCGTGGCGGCGGCAGGAACGCACCCGCAGCGTCGACGGGCGCCGCCGGGATGGTCGTCGTCGCCGGCCCCGGAGCCTCGGCTTGCGGCGCCTGCACCACCGGCGTCGAGCACGCTGCCAGGATTCCTACAATGGCCGCACAGGCCAGTGCGCGCGCCGCGCGACGCAGGAGTTGGAACATGATCGTCATTTTGCTCGAAGCGCTGCTGGCCCTGGTACTGCTGGTCGTGCTCGTCTGGTGGACCATGTTCGCAGGGCGGCGCGACGGCGAACCCGCCGACCCGCCCACCGACACATCCGGCCCCATGCGGCCTGCCGACCCGACGCTGCCTGCGGCCACGACCACACGCCCACCGGACGAGCCGCCGCCGACCTGAGGAAGCGCACCGCCCACAGGCCGACCACGCACGGTGCCATGCGCCAGGCCGGGTCAGGATCGGTACGCAAGCAAATCGCCGGAGCCCTGCTGCAACGCGTTGGCCAGTTCGACGGCCGACCTCACCTTCATCTTGTCGAACACCCGCGCGCGGTGGACCTCCACCGTACGCACGCTGATCTGCAACTGTTCGGCGATCAGCTTGTTCGGCAGGCCATCGAGCATCAGCCGCATCACCGCGTGCTCGCGCTCGGTCAGGGCGGCGATCAGCCGGTCGACCAGGCTGCGCTGCCGGCACTGCTGCAGTTCGCGCGCCGATTGTTCCAGCGCCTGTTCGATGCGGTCCACCAGGGCGTTGTCGGACACCGGCTTGGCGCAGAAATCGAACGCACCACGCTTGACGGCGTCCACCGCCGTCGGCAGGTCGGCATGGCCGGTCAGGAAGATCACCGGCAGGATGCGGCACAGGCCGCGCGCGACCATGCGATCGAACAACGCCAGGCCGCTCATGCCTGGCATGCGTACGTCCAGCAGCAGGCAGGCGGCGTCCGTCGACCGAAACCCGCCTTCGAGCAACGCGTCGAACGACTGCGCGCCCTCGAACGCCTGGCTGGGCAGGCCGCGCGAACGCAGCAGCCAGGCCATGCCCGAGCGCACGCTCGCATCGTCATCGACGATGAACACCAGCGCATCGTGGCTCGGCCGCATCGCGCTATTGTGCTACGGCGGCACCGCCGCATCGGCCGGCGCGTCGACTGCGCCAGCGTGCTGCCGCGCCGGGGCCGG
>JBDHRZ010000244.1:0-5126 GCA_039807845.1 Rhodoferax sp. | reverse complement strand
CGCTCATGACGATCCCACGTCGTTCCCTCTTCCTCGCCGCTGGCGCCGGGCTGGGCCTGGCCGCGGTCGGCGCCCGGGCGCAGTCCGGCAATTGGCCGGAGCGGCCGCTGAAGTTCATCTCGCCGTACCCGCCGGGGGGGTTGTCGGACCAGATCACGCGCTACATCGCCGATCGGGTGTCCAAGGCGATCGGGCAGCCCGTGATCGTCGAGAACAAGCCCGGCGCCGGCGCGTCGCTGGGCACCGAGTTTGCTGCCCGGGCGCCAGCCGATGGCTACAACTTCCTGGTCACGCCCACGGCGGCCTTGTGCATTGCGCCCTGGATGCGCAAGCTGAACTATTCGCTGGACGATTTCGTGCCGGTGGCCAAGCTCACCTCGAGCTATGGCCTGATCACGACGCGCAAGAATGCGCCGTTCAACAACTACCGAGAGTTCGTCGCCGCCGCCAAGGCGGCGCCCGGCAAGTACACGTTCGCGACCAACGGGGTCGGCTCGATCGTGCACCTGACTGCGGTATTGCTGCACAAGAAGGCGGGCATCGAGCTCGTGCACGTCCCGTACAAGGGATCGATGGAGTCGATGACGGACCTGATCGGCGGGCGCGTCGACCTGATGTACGACCCGGTCACCGCTCCGCGCGTCAAGGACGGCACGTTGAAGGGGCTGGCGGTCACCAACCCCGAGCGCTTTCCGCTACTGCCGGACGTGACCACGCTCAAGGAACAAGGTTTCGACCAGGATTCGCGCAGCTGGTTCGGGGTGTTCGCACCCAAGGCTACGCGCGCGGAAATCGTGGCGCGGCTGTCTGGCGAGATCAGGAAGATCATGGCCGGCCCGAGCGTGCGCGCGGACATGCTGGTGTCCTCGATGTACCCCGACTACAACGATCCGGAGACCTTCGCTCGCCGCGCCCGTGAGGACAGCGAGTACTTCCGTGAGGTGATCCAGAAAGAGGGCATCAAGGAGGAGTGAACCTGCGCGGTGCCTTTCTGGGCCCTGCTTCGGCGTGGCTCGGCAGGCGGCGCCGGGCGCTGCCCCGTCACTGGCGCAGCTGGCGGTCCCGGTAGGCCTGGATGCGGTTCTTCAGGCCGGTTCGTGCGGCCGACTCGATCAGTGCCGCCAGATCGATGGCCGCGTCGCCGCTGCCACGCCGGCGGCTGCGTTGTGCCGCCTGGTGCACGGCCGTGTGCGTCGCGTCGTCCAGCCGGCGCCCGGCCAGGCAGCGTGCCTCCAGTTCGGCGGGCAGCATGGTGCGCGCAACCTGTCGGTGCACCAGGCCGTGCTGGAGTGCCTCCTCGGCCAGGATCGAGGCGCCGGTTTCGATCCAGCGCTGCGTGACCGGGGCGCCCACCGTATCGGCCAGCCGGGCCGTGCCCAGCACCAGGCCGAAACCGGCGCCCGGGAAGGCGAACTGCGCATCGTCGACGATCCAGCGCTCGGAGCACGCACAGACGATGTCGGCCCCGGCACCCATGGTGCGGCCGTGGGCGAGCGAGAGCGTGGGAAATGGTGCGGCATGGATCGCCTGCAGCATCAGTTCGACGCGGGTGAAGCGCGCCAGCAGGGTGTCGTCGGTTTCCTGCTCCAGCGACGACAGATCGAAGCCGGTGCAGAAGTGCCGGCCTTCGCCGGAGAGCACCAGCAGCCGGGTCGGCTCGCGAGACGCCTGTTGCAGCGCGGCGTGGATGCCCGCCACGAGCGTCGCCGACAGCGCGTTGCCCCGTTGCGGACGGTTCAGCCGGACGTGCACGATGCCGTCCGTGCGCGTGACCCGCACCTCCTCCTGCGCTGGATCCGTGGGCGTGCTCATGACGTCTGCGGCGCCCACAGGTTGGGTGCGAGACGATTCGAGTAGCCCGACACGAATGGCTTGACTGCGCCGGTGTCGGGGGAAAACACATGGCGTTCGATGCGGCCGATGTTTCCGCCGTACAGGTGGATGCTGATCGAGACCTGATCGTCCAGCGCATTGCGCACCCGATGGATATCCCCGATGCGCGGCGATACCCGGGCCACGTCGCCAGGCTCCAGGCGTTGTTCGTCTCCCATGGGGTCAGGTCCTGCCTGTTGCCTCGCAGCGGGATCGGGGGCAAAAGGCAAGACCTGACCCCAGACGTAACTCTGGCTGTATTCGGCGCCACGCAGCATGCCGATGATGCCCCACACGGTGTGGTCGTGGATGGGCGTCTGCTGCCCGGGGCCCCAGACGAAACTGACGAGTGAAAACCGGTCCAGCGGATCGCCATACAGCAGGTGTTGCTGGTAATACCGGGGGTGCGCGAGCGCCATCTCCGGCGCCAACCAGTCGTCCTTGGCGATCAGATCGCGCATCAGCGCGGCGGCCTGATCCATCAACTGCGCCTCGTCGGTGGGCGGTGTCTCGACGAGCCGTGTCATTTGTCGGACGAATTGCAGCAGACGTGTCTCTGGCATGGGGTCACTCCTTGTCCAGTGCGGGCGTTCTCACGGCGTATTGCCGGCGCACCGCTTCGGTGTGCTCGCCCAGGTCCGGGGGCGGCATGCGGATCGGGAATCCCCGGCCGTCGATGCGCAGCGGCGACACGAACGTGCGGGTCGTCTGGCCCGTGGGCAGCGCCATGTCCTGCACCCAGCCCATGTGGCGGGTCTGCGGGTCGTCCAGCGCCGCCGCGTAATCGTTGATGCGTGCATGTGGCACGCCGGCAGCCTCGAAGGCCGCGATCCAGTGCGCGACCGGCTGGTGCGTGAAGCGCGTCTCCAGGATGTCCTTGAGCGCGCCCTGGTTGGCGGCCCGGTCCGTGGGGCTGGCAAATCGCGGGTCGGCCGGCAACTCGGGCAAGTCGACCACGCGGCACACGGCCAGCCAAAGCTTGTGGTTGCCCGCGGCCAGCGCGAAATACCCGTCGCTGGCCTGGAAGGCCTGGTACGGCGCGTTGCGCGGATGCGCCGAGCCGAGCTTGCCCGGGCTGCGGCCGTTGCCGAAGTATTCGCTGGTCTGCAGCGCGGCGATGCCCAGGGTGCAGCCGAACATCGGCACGTCGATGTGCGCACCGCGGCCGCCGGCACGCACATGGGCGAGCGAGGCGGCGATCGCGAACGCGGCATACAGGCCGGAGGCGAAATCGGACAGCGGCACGCCGCACTTGACGGGAGGGCCATCGGGTTCGCCGGTGACGCTCATCACCCCGGCCGCGGCCTGGATGGTCAGATCGAATCCCCCCTCGGTGGCACGCGGGCCGCTCTGGCCGTAGGCCGAAATCGAGCAGTACAACAGGCGTGGATGGGTCTGCGCGAAATCCTCGTAACCCAGCCCGAGCCGGTTCATCGCGCCCGGGCGGTTGTTCTCGACCACGACGTCCGCGTCGAGGATCAACTGGCGCGCCAGTGCCGCATCGTCCGCGTTCTTCAGGTCGAGCACCACCGAGCGCTTGTTGCGGTTGAGCGATGCGAAGTTCTCGCTGAAGCCATTGCGCAGCGGAGGCCATTGGCGCAGCCCATCGCCCGCCGGCGGTTCGACCTTGATCACCTCCGCACCGAAGTCGGCGAGCAGCATGGCGGAAAAGGGACCAGCGGCCGTCGAGCAGAACTCGACCACGCGCACACCGGCGAGTGGAAGATGGACAGTGGCAGTCATGCGATGGTTCGCTCGGGTTGGGGAGGGGGTCAGGTCCTGCCTTTTGCCCCCTGAACGTGTGGAGGGATGAATGGGGTCAAGTCCTAGGGGGCAAAAGGCAGGACCTGACCCCATTCGTCCAAGGATGGTACCAAGTTCCGCCAACGACAATCATTGTTCTCAAATGAGGAACCATGCGGTGTTTGCGTCCGACGCGCCACGCAGCGACCGGGAGCCTGCGCGTGCGACGACCGAGGTCTTGCAGGGGGTGTCAGCGCCACACCGGCAAGGGGCGCTTGGCGCCGAGCCGGACCGAGATCGTCTGCGCCGCATCGATCACCAGGGGCGCGAACGTCTTCAATCGTGCTGGCTTGAAGCGCTCCTTCGGTCCGGACAGCCCGACTGCGGCAATCGTTTCTCCGCGCGCGTCGACGATCGGTGCTGCGATGCCCGCGACATTGATGTTCCACTCGCCGCGGTTGATGCCGTAGCCCTGGGCGCGGGTCCTGGTCATTTCGAGCAGGAACTTGCCCGGGTCGGTAATCGTCAGCGCCGTGCGCGACTGCAGCCTGCGTGCCAGTTGTTCGAGCGCCGACCGGGTGCGCGACGCCAGCATGGCCTTGCCGGTCGCCACGCAATGCGCGCGTGCGCGGCCACCGATCTGGGTGTAGGCGCGCACCGGGTTCGGGCTGTCGATCTTGTGCACATACACCACATCGTCGCCATCGAGCACCGACAGGTGCACGGTTTCGCCAGTACGCTCAAGCAGGTCTTCCATCACGTCCTGTCCGTACAGTTTGAGGTCGAGTCTGGACAGCACGGCGGAGCCGAGCTCCCACAGCCGGATCGAGGCGACGTAGGCATTGCCGTCTTCATGACGGATCACGTAGTGCCGCTCGATCAAGGCCTGCAGCAGGCGATGCACATTGCTCTTTGCCAACTTCAACGCGGTCGCGATTTCGGTCAGCGTCAGCGCCCGTTCGCTGTGCGCGAGCAATTCGACGATGTCCAGCCCTTTGAGCAGCGTGTTGTTCATCGGCCGTGTGTCCTCCCCTTGCGTGTCGTCCTGCCATGGCCCGGGACGCGGCTCGCCGGCCTGGTTGCCCGGCGGGCACCATTGTCGTCAAGTCGCCAGCAGCAGCGGCGTCATCAGCCCCAGACCTGTGCTGCCACCCGCATCATGTTGCCGCCCATCACCAGCGCGGCTTCGCCGGCCGTCATGCCGGTGCGCTGCAGCGCTTCGGCGAGCTCGCCCCAGGCTTCGATCGGCGGGTAGGTCGAGCGCGTGACGGCGCGGTCATAGCCGGCCGACTTCGGCCACCAGTAGTCGGGATCGAAGTCGCCGGGCGGGGTGTCGTCGAGGCCAGCCTGGCTGAAGCTGATGTCCAGCCCGATGCCGGCGTGTTCGATACCGACCAGGTCGGCCACGTAGGCCGCGTGGCGTGCCACCACGTCGGCGCTGGGGTTGCGCGTGCCGACGAATATCGAGACGCCCGAGACGCAGGTCACGCCGCCGGTTGCGGCGCTCGCCT
>JBDHRZ010000243.1:0-5130 GCA_039807845.1 Rhodoferax sp. | reverse complement strand
CGCAGGCAGGTCCGTGTCTCGTGCGTCCTGCCCAGCGCCGTCAGCACCGAGATCAACCTGCGCGCCGGCGTGTTCACGTCCGAGCAGGCGCAGGCACGCTATGCCGCGATCGCGTCCGACCACGCGCTGGCACGCATCGGCACCGCCACCGAAGTCGCCGAGGCGATCGAGTACCTGGTGCGCGCAGAATGGGTGACAGGCGTCACGCTCGAGGTCGATGGAGGCCTCGGACTGGGGGTGTCCAGTTTCTGACGCTCCGCGTGCCGTGCCGATGCGACACGGGCGGCCGCAGGTCACGTCGCCGATCGCGGCTTTTCGGACGTGCCTCGCCCCAGGTAGTGCGCGACGATCATGGGATCGGATGCCAGCGCCTGGCTGTCGCCCTCGTGCACGATCCGCCCTTGTTCGATGACATACGCGCGATCCGTCGCGAGCAGCGCCTGGCGCGCGTTCTGCTCCACCAGCAGGATCGTCAAGCCCTGCGCGTGAAGCTCCCGCAGCGCCTCGAACACCTGGATCACGATCACCGGCGCCAGGCCCAGGCTAGGTTCGTCGAGCAGCAGCAGGCGCGGCGCGCCCATCAGGGCACGCCCGATCGCCAGCATCTGTTGCTGCCCGCCGCTGAGTGAACCGGCACGCTGCTCGCTGCGCTCGGCCAGGATCGGAAACAGGTCCTCGATGCGCTTGCGCGTGTGGGTCGCCGCGCGACCGGCCAGCGCCGTGGCGCCGAGTTCGAGGTTCTCGCGCACGGTCAGATCCGCCAGCACCTGCCGTCCTTCTGGCACCTGGAGCAGGCCCCGGCGCGACACCTGCCAGGGCGCCACACCCACCAACTCCTGGCCCAGGAAGCGGATCGACCCCCTGGTTGGCGACACCACGCCGCTCAGGCAGTTGAGCAAGGTCGACTTGCCCGCTCCGTTCGGCCCGATCAAGGCGACGAATTCGCCCTCCTCCACCCGCAGGCCGACGCCGTGCAGCGCCTCGATGCCGCTTTAGCCGGCGTGCAGTTGGGCAACGCTCAACATGGCTTGTCGCTGGTCCGGCTCGAATCGCTGCATGCGCACTCAGGCTCCGAGATAAGCGGTGACGACGACCGGATTGCGCAGCACGTCGGCCGGCTTTCCCGACGCGATCATGGCGCCACTGTCGAGCACGTAGAGCCGGTCGCACAAGCGTGTCACGAATCGCACGTTGTGCTCGATCAGCAACACCCCCATGCCGTCACGGGCCAGTCCGGCAAAGATGTCGCCGAGTTCATGCGCCTCGACGTCATTCATCCCGGCCACCGGCTCGTCGAGCAGGATGAGCGCTGGCTCGGAGGCGAGCGCACGCATCATCTCGACGCGCCGCTGGTGCCCATAGGGCAGCCCACCCGCTTCATGGTCGGCCACAGCGGTCATGCCGAAACGCGCAAGCAGCACCATCGCACGCTCGCGCAACTGGCGTGTCTCACGCCGCGCGCCGGGGCTACCCAGCAGGCTCGCCAGCGCGCTGCTCGTCTCGCGGCGGTAGAAGCCGATCATCACGTTCTCGACCACACTCGCTTCGGCCAGCAGGCGGATGTTCTGGAACGTACGCGTGATGCCCGCGCGCGCCACCATATGCGCCGGTGCGTGCGTGATGTCCTGCGCACCGAACACGATGCGACCGGCCGATACGGTGGAGATGCCGGTGATCAGGTTGATCAGCGTCGTCTTGCCAGCACCATTCGGCCCGATCAACCCCGTGATCTGCCCGGGCGGAACCTGCATGCTCACGTTCGAGACCGCGGTGACACCGCCGAACGTCTTGCTGACCCGGTCGATCTGCAGCATCGTCGTCAACCCGCAGGCTCTTCGGACCGCCGCCTCGCCAGACGCTGGCGCCGCAACGCGAGCCATGCGGTGTCGACGATGCCACGCGGCAGGAACGCGATGACCAGCATCAGGACCGCACCATACAAGGCCATCCGGTAATCGGCCAGCGGCCGGGAGATTTCCGGCAGCACGAGCAGGATCGCCGCGCCCACGATGGGGCCGGCAACCGAACGCCGACCACCAAGCACGACGTACGACAAGGCAGCGATCACGGCCGGAAAGCCGAACGTCGCCGGGAACAAGGTATAGCTCTGAAAGGCCTCCAACCCACCGAACAGGCCGGCGATCGCACCACTGATGGCAAACGCCAGCGCCTGGTGGAAGTTGACGGAGACACCGAGCGCACTGGCAACGGCCTCGTTCTGCCGGATCGCTTCGAACGCGCGGCCCAACCGTGTGGCGCTGATCGCCGTCATCAGATAGACCACCGCCACGACCGCGAGCAGCGCGTGCACGGTCCCCACCGGATTGGGAATCGCGTTCAGACCCATCGCGCCCCCCGTCAGGGAATCGGCATACAGCGCGATCGCCATGACCACCTGCACGAAGGCCAGCGTGGCGATGGCCTGGAACACGCCGCGCAGGCGCGCCAATGGCCACGACAGCAACAAGCCCGCGAATGCGCCCAACACGGTTGCCGCCAGCAGGGCAAGAAGGTAGTGCCAACCCCAGCGCATGGTCAGCAACGCCGCTCCATAGGCGCCGATGGCGGCCATTCCGGCGGTGGCGATCGAGAACACGCCTGCGCGCAGGACGACCCACTGGCTCAGCGCGTACCCCGACGCGATCAGGAACACGTTGAACAGATGGTGGTACGTGAGCAGGAACTCGCTCATCGCTCGGCCCTCATCGCACCGGCCGCCTCCTTGCCGAACAGGCCGTGCGGCCGCACCAGCAGCACCACGAACAGCAGCGAGAAGATGATCGCGTCGGTCAACCCGGAAGGCAGGTAGGCCGAGGTCAGGGTCTGGATCATGCCGAACAGCAAACCTGCCACCATGGCTCCCGGGATGCTCCCCATGCCTCCAAGCACGATCACCACGAAGCCGCGCAGCAGGAACGGCTCACCCATCGTGAACTGGATCGAGTTGAAGGCCAGGCCGATCAGGACACCGGACGCTCCGGCCAGTGCTCCGGACAGGAAGAATGTCTGGAAATAGACGACGTTCGGGTTCACGCCCGACAACACGGCGGCGCGCTCGTTTCCCGACACGGAGCGTATGCGTGTTCCCAACGGTGTGCGATACAGGTAGTAACTGAGCACGAGCATCAGCACGAACGCACACAAGGTCATGAACAGTTGAAGCATCGACACGCGAAGCCCGGCAAACTCGAAGATGCGCACCGGGAAGGTGTCGAACGGAAAACGCAGCACCTCGCTGGCAGAGACCTTCTGCGCGAGACTCACGATGATCAGGTCGGCACCAAGCGTGGAAATGATGGCGCCGAACTCCGCCTCGCCCGACTTGCGCAGGCGCCGGAACGCCGTGATCTCGATGAGCACCGACAGCAGGCTGCAGGCCAGGATGGCCAGGACGATGCCGAGCCACAACGGCAGCCCGGCCAGCACGCTGTACAAGGCGACGAAGGCGCCAGTCATGAACACCGCACCGTGGGCCAGGTTCAGCAGGTGATGGATGCCGAACACCAGCGTGAACCCCAGTGCGAACAGCGCATAGACGCTGCCGACGACCAGGCCATTGAGGATCTGTTGCGCGAGCATCGGTCAGTTCAGCCATCGGCGCGGCGCGTCCGATCCGGCGCTACCGCCAGCCGCAGAACATCCGTCTTGCGCAATGCACCCGGGCTGCCCGGGCGTGTCGAATGCTTCATGTAACCCCGAAAAATCGCGAGCCCGACTGTACCCCAACTCAGTGCCATCAAAGCCGCTGCGCGCTAGGGAAACCCCTATTTACGCGCCGCGGCGAAGAGGAGATACTACGAAATCGTTTTAATTGGTCCGTGACCCTGGAGCATACTGTGAAACCTTCCCTGTTGCTTGCCGCCGTCGGTCTCATCAGCGCCACCATCCATTCCGCTGGCGCAGAGGAAATCACGATCGGCGCACCGATGTCGCTCACCGGCGTCTACGCCTTCGTCGGCACCTCTGCCGTCAAGGGCATGCAGTTGGCGTTCGACGAAATCAACGCCGGCAACGAGCTGGGAGCCGGTCGCACCATCAAGCTCATCGTGGCCGACGATGGCAGCAACACCAACCAGGCGATCACGCTGGTCAACCGCATGGCCACGGTCGACAAGGTGATGGCGATCGCCGGGCCGAGCGCCTCCCCGACCGTGCTCGCTGCCTCTCCCGTGGCCAACCAGTTGCAGATCCCGCTGCTGGGTATCGCGGTCACGCCGGCGGTGAACAAGGCTGGCATCTGGTCGAACCGGATCCTCAACTCCCCGGCGACCCTGATGACGGTGCTGTCCAACTACACGCTCGCCGCCTACAAGCCCAAGACGGTGATGACGGTCGCGAGTCGCGACAACGACGGCGCGGCGGCGCAGGCCAAGGTGGTGCGCTCGGTGATGGAGGGCAAGGTGACGCTGTTGCCGGAAGAGTCCGCCATGATGGCCGAGACGGACTTCTCGGCGCTCTCGACGAAGATCGCCAGCCTCAAGCCGGACGTCGTCATGATCACCATGAACGACTCCGCCGCTGCCAACATCATCCTGCAGGCACGCCAGGCGGGGGTCGATCCCAAGGTTCATTTCGTCGCCAACAACGCCGCCGCCTCGGCGAGCTTCTTGCGCATCGGCGGCAAGGCGGTCGAGGGCGTGCTGGTGGGCACCGACGCCTTCCCCGAAGTGCGCACCGACCCCATGGCCAAGACCTTCGTCGCCAACTTCCAGAAAAAGTACAACGCGATCCCGGACCAATGGGGCGCCGTGGGCTACACGATCGGCCGCCTGTACGGAAACGCGATTGCCAAGGCAAAGACACCGCTGAGCCGGCAGACCCTGCTCGACGCACTGCTGGCGACGCGTGACTTCCCGGTCCTGATGGGCAGCGGCAAGGGCAATTTCAGCTTCACCCCGGGTGAGCGTGAACCAAGCTACGACCCGATCCTCACCGTCGTGAAGGACGGCAAGTTCACGCCTGCGCCCTGACTCCTGTAATCGAGTGAGTCGCCCGCGGGCCCGGGCGCCTGCCAGGCCCGCGCGACAGGGTCAAACCTGCCACGGCTCGATCAGGTACTTCGCGCCCGTGGCCCGGCGGCCGTACACCGCGATCTCGGCGGCCGACAATGCCTGTGCGAGGGAGACTCGC
>JBDHRZ010000242.1:0-5182 GCA_039807845.1 Rhodoferax sp. | reverse complement strand
GGCCGGCATCGACACCGCGCAGGCCGTGCTGGAGGAGGCGGCGCGCTTCAACCAGGAGGTGCTGGCGCCGCTCAATCGCGAGGGTGACCTGCAGCCGTCGAGCTGGAGCGATGGCGTCGTCACCACGACGCCCGGCTTCCGGCAGGCCTATGTGCAGTTCGCCCAGGCGGGCTGGCAAGGCCTGCAACATCCGACGCGCTACGGCGGCCAGGGCTTGCCGAAGACCATCGGCGCGGCCTGCATCGAGATGGTCAACAGCGCCAATCTGAGCTTCGCGCTGTGCCCGCTGCTCACCGACGGCGCGATCGAGGCCTTGCTCACGGCCGGTTCGGACGAACTCAAGGCGGTCTATCTGGAGAAGATGGTCAGCGGCACCTGGACCGGCACGATGAACCTGACCGAGCCGCAGGCCGGCTCCGACCTGGCCATGGTGCGCAGCCGGGCCGAGCCGCAGGCCGATGGCAGCTACCGCGTGTTCGGCACCAAGATCTTCATCACCTACGGCGAGCACGACATGGCCGAGAACATCGTGCACCTGGTGCTGGCGCGCGTGGCCGGCGCGCCCGAAGGCGTGAAGGGGATCAGCCTGTTCGTGGTGCCAAAGTTCATGGTCGGCGCGGATGGCGCGCCCGGCGCGCGCAACGACGTGCACTGCGTGAGCATCGAACACAAGCTCGGCATCAAGGCCTCGCCCACCGCGGTGCTGCAGTTCGGCGACCACGGTGGTGCGGTCGGCTACCTGGTCGGGGAGGAGAACCGCGGCCTCGAGTACATGTTCGTCATGATGAACGCGGCGCGCTACGCGGTCGGCGTGCAGGGCATCGCCGTTGCCGAGCGCGCCTACCAGAAGGCCGTGGCGTATGCACGCGAGCGCGTGCAGTCGCGCCCGGTGGACGGCTCGATCAAGGCCAGCGCGCCCATCATCCACCACCCGGACGTGCGGCGCATGCTGATGACGATGCGCGCCAGCACGGAAGGCTGCCGCGCGATGGCTTCGGTGGCCGCGGCCGCCTACGACGCGGCGCACCACCATCCCGATGCGGACGTGCGCCGGGACAATCAGGCCTTCTATGAATTCCTGGTCCCGCTGGTCAAGGGCTACAGCACCGAGATGGCGGTGGAGGTCGCCAGCCTGGGCGTGCAGGTGCACGGGGGCATGGGCTTCATCGAGGAGACCGGTGCGGCGCAGCATTACCGGGATTCCCGCATCCTGCCGATCTACGAGGGCACGACCGCGATCCAGGCGAACGACCTGGTCGGGCGCAAGACCATGCGCGACGGCGGCCAGACAGCGCTGGCGATCGCCGCGCGCATCGAGGACACCGAGCGGCAGCTGCTGGCGAGCGCAAGCGATGATGCACGCGCGGTCGCGGCCAGGCTGGCCGCGGCGCGCGCGGCCTTCGTCGATGTCGTGCGTTTCGTGGCCGCTCAGGCCAAGGCAGCGCCGAACGACGTGTTCGCCGGCAGCGTGCCCTACCTGATGCTGGCCGGTAACCTGATGGCCGGCTGGCAGCTCGCGCGCGCCCTGCTGGTGGCGCAGGAGCAGATCGCTGCGGGCAATGAAGAAGCCTTCATGCGCGCCAAGATCGCCACCGCGCGCTTTTATGCCGAGCACCTGCTGACCAGGGCGTCCGGCACGCGCGAGGCCATCGTGCACGGTGCACGCAGCGTCACCGCGCTGGCGCTCGACGCATTCTGAACCCGGCGCGACAAGCGCCGGCGCCGGATCGGGCCGCGCACGGCGCAGGGCGTCTGGCGCGGCCGGTGTGGCGCCGTCAGGCCGGCCAGCAGGAGCCGTGCTCGGGCACCACGGCACGCCAGCCCAGTTCATGGCCGATGCGCCGGCGCAGCGTGTCGGAGGCTTCGCGCTCCCCGTGTACCACATAGACCTGCTGCGGCGCCGCGGGCATGCTGGCGAGCCAGGCCATCAATTGGCCGGCATCGGCGTGCGCCGAGGCCGCCTGCAATTGCGCCACCTGGGCTTTCACGGGGATGTCGCGACCGTGGATGCGCAGGCTGTGCGCACCGCCGGCCAGCGATGCGCCGCGTGTGCCCGGTGCCTGGAAGCCGGTGAGGATCACCATGTTGCGTGCCTCGCCCAGGTAGTGTGCCAGGTGGTGCAGCACGCGCCCGCCCGTGGCCATGCCGCTGGCCGACAGGATCACCATCGGCCCATGACGCCGTGCCAGTGCCTTGGACTCTTCGGTGCTGGTCACCATGGTGGCGCTGCGGCTCAGGTTGCGTGACTGGCTCTCGCTCAGGCGGTGCAGCCCGGGGTGCTGTTCGAACAGATGGGTCGAGTGGACCGCCATCGGGCTGTCCAGGCAGACCGGCAGTGCGCGCGCGATCCGCTTCTGCGCCTTGAGCAGGGCGATGGCGTGCAGCAAGGCCTGGGCACGCCCGACCGCAAACACCGGCACCACCGCGACGCCGCCGCGCGCCGCGACCGCCTGGAGCAGCGGCGCCAATTCGTCGAGCAATGCTTCCCTCGGGTGCTCGCGGTCGCCATAGGTGGATTCGACCAGCACCGTGTCGGCCATGGGCGGCGCAGCCGCCGGCTTCATGATCAGGTCGTCGGGTCGCCCCAGGTCGCCGGAGAATAGGATACGCCGACCGGCGACCTCCAGCAGCACGCTGGCCGCACCCAGGATGTGCCCCGCTTCGCGAAAACTGAGGCGCCAGCCCGGCAGCGGCGTGAGCGTGCGGTTGAATGGCGTGCCCTTGATCTGCCTGAGGCAGGCGCGGGCTTCGTCGCGCGTGTACAAGGGTCTGGCCGGCGTATGGCGGGAAAAGCCATGGCGGTTGGCGAATGCGGCGTCTTCCTCCTGCAGGTGCCCGCTGTCGGGCAGCAGGATGCGGCAGAGGTCGCGCGTGGCGTGCGTGGCGTGCACCTTGCCGGTGAAGCCCTCGCGCACCAGCAGCGGCAGGTACCCGCTGTGATCGATGTGCGCGTGCGTCAACACCACGGCATCGATCTGCGACGGCGCCACCGGCAACGGCGCCCAGTTGCGCAGGCGCAACTGCTTGACACCCTGGAACAGCCCGCAATCGACCAGCAGCCGCCGCCCGTCGTGCGTCACCAGGTAGCGGGAGCCGGTGACGGTATCGGCGCCGCCGAGGAAGGTGATGGTGACCGACATGCCCGCGCGACGCCTGAGGTGTGCATTCGCCCTTGCCCGGTCAGAGCCCGTGGTCCCGGTCGGCGCAGGATCAGGCGAAGAAGCTCTTGATCCGGTCCGTCCAGCTTTCGCTGCTGGGCGAGTGCTTGCCGGCGCCTTTCTGGAACGACTCGTCGAGCTCGCGCAGCAGCTTGCGTTGGGTTTCGTTGAGCTTGACCGGCGTCTCGACGACGATGTGGCAATACAGGTCGCCGGGGGAGCCCGCACGTACGCCCTTGATGCCCTTGCCGCGCAGGCGGAACTGCTTGCCGGTCTGCGTGCCTTCGGGCATGTCGATGGCGGCCTTGCCCGACAGCGTCGGTACCTCGATCTCCCCGCCGAGTGCGGCGGTGATGATGCTGATCGGCACGGTGCAATGCAGGTCGTCGCCGTCGCGCTCGAAGATGTCGTGCTTCTTGAGCCGGATCTCGATGTACAGGTCACCGGGCGGGCCTCCGTTGCTGCCGGGTTCGCCATTGCCGGTGCTGCGGATGCGCATGCCGCCGTCGATGCCGGCGGGGATCTTGACCTCCAGCGTCTTTTGCTTCTTGATCCGGCCCTGGCCGTTGCAGGCGGGGCAGGGCTCTGGGATCACCTTGCCGGCGCCGCGGCAGGTCGGGCAGGTCTGCTGCACGCTGAAGAAGCCCTGGCGCATCTGCACCGCGCCTGCGCCAGCGCAGGTGCCGCAGGTCTTGGCCTGGGTACCGGGCTTGGCGCCCGATCCGTGGCAGCTGTCGCAGGACTCCCAACTCGGGATGCGGATCTGCGCGTCCTTGCCGCGCGCGGCTTCCTCGAGCGTGATCTCCATCGCATAACTCAGGTCGCCGCCACGGAACACCTGGCGGCCGCCGCGTCCGCGCTGCTGGCCGAACATCTCGCCGAAGATGTCGCCGAAGGCTTCGGCGAAGCCTCCGAAACCTTCTGCGCCGGCGCCGGCGCGCATGTTCGGGTCGACCCCGGCGTGGCCGTACTGGTCGTAGGCCGCCCGCTTCTGCGGGTCGGACAGCATTTCGTAGGCTTCCTTGGACTCCTTGAACTTCTCCTCGGCGACCTTGGAGGTCTCGCCCTGGTTTCGGTCCGGGTGGTGCTTCATCGCGTGCTTGCGATAAGCCTTCTTGATCTCGTCGTCCGAGGCGTTCTTCGGCACGCCCAGCACTTCGTAATAGTCTCTCTTGGCCATCATCGCTCTCGTTCAGCGCGCGCCCCCGCGGCGCGCCGCGGTCTGCATGCGTCCATCCAACGCAGTGCGCCGCGCGCGCATGGCCTGGTCAGGCCGTGCGCGCGCGGCGTATCGATTGCCCGCCAGGCGTCTTTCACGCCCGCTTGACTTCCTTCACCTCGGCGTCCACCACGTCGTCGTCCCCGGCCGGCTGGCTGCCCCCCGGGGCCTGCGCGCCACCTGCGTCGCCGCCCATCCCGCCGGCCTGCGCGCCCGCCTGCTTGGCCTGCATGTCGGCATACATCTGCTCGCCGAGCTTCTGGCTGGCAGTCATCAGGGCCGTGTTCTTCGCGTCGATCGCGGCCTTGTCCTCGCCCTCGAGAGCCTTCTCCAGGTCCTTGATCGCGGCTTCGATGCGGTCCTTCTCGGCGGCGTCGATCTTGTCGCCATACTCGGCCATACTCTTGCGCACGCTGTGCACGCTGGCTTCGCCCTGGTTGCGCGCCTGTACCAGTTCGAGCTTGCGCTTGTCCTCGGCGGCGTTGAGCTCGGCGTCCTTCACCATCTGCTGGATCTCGGCCTCGGTCAGACCGGAATTGGCCTTGATCGTGATCTTGTTCTCCTTGCCGGTACCCTTGTCCTTCGCGCCCACGTGCAGGATGCCATTGGCGTCGATGTCGAACGACACCTCGATCTGCGGCGTGCCGCGCGCGGCCGGCGGGATGCCCTCCAGGTTGAACTCGCCCAGCAGCTTGTTGCCCGCCGCGATCTCGCGCTCGCCCTGGAACACCTTGATCGTGACCGCCGGCTGGTTGTCCTCCGCGGTGGAGAAGGTCTGCGCGAACTTGGTCGGGATGGTGGTGTT
>JBDHRZ010000241.1:0-5185 GCA_039807845.1 Rhodoferax sp. | reverse complement strand
TGTTCGGCATCAGCACCACGTAGCGGCCAGCCAGCGAGATGAAGGTGGTCAGCGCGGCGCCCTTGTTGCCGCGCTCCTCCTTCTCCACCTGCACGATCAATTCCTGGCCTTCGCGGATCGCGTCCTGGATGCGTGCGCCGTTGGCCTGCACGCCCTGGGCGAAATACTGGCGCGAGATTTCCTTGAACGGCAGGAAGCCGTGACGCTCCTCGCCGTAGTCGACGAAGCAGGCCTCCAGCGAGGGTTCGACGCGTGTTACCACGGCCTTGTAGATGTTGCCCTTGCGCTGTTCGCGCCCTTCGATCTCGATCTCATAGTCGAGCAGCTTTTGCCCATCGACGATGGCGAGCCGCCGTTCTTCCGCCTGGGTGGCGTTGATCAGCATCCGTTTCATGGTCAGCGTTCCTGTTGCGTGCACCGGAACCGGTCTCGCGCCGCGCTGCGGCGGCTTGCCGGGTTCCTGCGGGTCCTTCGACCTCTTACCTGCTCATGACGAGCACACGATGCCTGACGATCGCTCTGAAACGATGGGAATTGCCTGGGGCCCGGGCTCGCGGTGAGCAGCAGGGCGTTGGCGCGGGGACGAGGGCGAGGGGAGGCAGCTGCCGTGGACGCATCGGGCGCGGCAGGACGTGTGGGTCCGGCCGGTTCGATGGGACGGATGGGTGGCCGGGCGCGGCCGCACGAGCAGGTGCAGGCTGGTCAGGATCGGGCCCATCGAGACAGACATTTCGCTTACATCCGCCTGCCAGAGCGGTGCTGGCAGGGCTGGGTATTCCATATCAGTGATTCAAAGCGTCGGCGTACCCGCTCGCTGTTCGGACCACCACGGACTGAGGTCCGTGGTCTGTCGACTGGCAACCTGGCGGCATCGACCGGCCAGCGTGGAACCGCGTGGGTGGACTAAACTCCAGATAAATCAACCACTTGCAGCCCATCGCTGGTGAAAGACATTATAGGGGCCAAACCGCCGACTCCGGTGCCTCGCGCCAGCCTGTTGCAGGTCGACGGCGAGGATGATGGCCAGCGCCTGGACAATTTCCTGTTGCGCCGCCTCAAGGGTGTGCCCAAGACCCACGTCTACCGCATCATCCGCAGCGGCGAAGTGCGCATCAACAAGGGACGCGCGAGTGCCGACCGCAGGGTCGCGGCGGGCGACCAGGTCCGGGTTCCGCCGGTGCGTACTTCGCAGCCGCGAACCGTCGACCTGCGCCGGCCGGCCCGTGCGACCGTCGCGGGCGTCGCGCCGGCCCGGGAGTTCGCGGTGCTGTTCGAAGACGAGTGTTTGCTTGCCATCGACAAGCCGGCCGGCATCGCGGTGCACGGCGGCTCGGGCGTGGCCCTGGGCGTGATCGAGCAGTTGCGCATGGCCCGGCCGCAGGCGCGCACGCTCGAGCTGGTGCACCGGCTGGACCGCGAGACCAGCGGCATCCTGCTGGTGGCCAAGAAGCGCAGCGCGCTCAGACAGTTGCAGCAGCAGTTTCGCGACCGCGTCACGGGAAAGACCTACCTGGCGTTGGTGGCAGGGCGCTGGCCAGCCGAGCGCAAGGTGCTGGACAAGCCGTTGCGCAAGTACCTGTTGCCCGATGGAGAGCGCCGCGTCGCGGTGGTTGCGCCTTCGCATCCGGATGCCATGGCGGCGGTGAGCCTGGTGCGACTGGTGCGCACGGTCGGTGCCTGCTCGCTGCTGGAGGTGACGATCCGGACCGGGCGCACGCACCAGATCCGCGTGCACCTGGCCGACCAGGGCCTGCCGATCGTGGGCGACGACAAGTATGGCGACTTCGCGCTGAACAAGGCCTTGCAGCGTGCGGACGCGCCCATGCCCTTGCGGCGCATGTTCCTGCACGCCTGGCGGTTACAGTTCAACCATCCGGTCACCGGTGCGCCGGTGACGCTGCAGGCCCCATTGCCGCCTGAACTCGCTTCGTTCCTCGACCATGCCAGTGCCAGCACGAACTGACGACGCCGGGCGCCCGCGTGCCGGCCGCTCGCGGGTCTACGACCTGATCGCCTTCGACTGGGACGGCACCTTGTTCGATTCCACGTCGATCATCACGTCCTGCCTGCAGGCGGCAGTGCGCGACGTGGGCGGTGCGGTTCCCAGCGACGAGCGCGCTGCCCACGTGATCGGCATGGGACTGGCGCAGGCGCTGGCGTACGTCGCGCCGGATGTCGCCAGTGAGCGCTACCCGGAGCTCGGTGCGCGCTATCGCCATCACTACCTGGCGCGTCAGCACGACATCAGCCTGTTCGACGGCGTGCCGGGCATGCTGGCCGAGTTGCGCGAGCGTGGCCACCACCTCGCGGTTGCCACCGGCAAGAGCCGCGCCGGACTGGACATCGCCCTGCGTGCCGCGCAGTTGCAGGGCATCTTCGAATCCTCCCGCACCGCCGACGAGACCGCCAGCAAGCCCGACCCGCGCATGCTGCTGGAACTCATGCGCGAGTTCGGGCTGGAGCCTGCGCGCGTCCTGATGGTGGGGGACACGTCGCACGACCTGCAGATGGCGCGCAGTGCCGGTTGTGCCAGCGTGGCGGTGAGTTACGGCGCGCACGCGAGCGCGGATCTCATGCCATGGAGCCCGTTGTTCTTGGCCCGCTCGGTCGAGCAGTTGCGGATCTGGCTGCGTGCCAACGCGTGAGCATCGTGCACGAAGCGCTCGCCCTGTGTGCCTCGGCCGATCTGGTCGACAGCGGCCTGGCCGTGTCGTTCGACGTGCTCTACCATGGGCAGGCGTGCCGCGCGTTTGCCATCCGCTACGCGGGGCGCGTGCATGCGTACCTCAACCGTTGCAGCCACGTACCGATGGAGATGGACTACCAGCCGGAGCGCTTCTTCGACCAGACCGGGCAGTGGCTCATCTGCGCGACGCACGGGGCACTGTACGAGCCGCAGACCGGCGCCTGTGCGGGCGGGCCGTGTCGCGGCGCACTGGTCAAGATCGGTGTCGACGAGTCCGCCGGCGTCGTGCACTGGCATACTGCACCCGGCCTGAAGCCCATTTTCTGAGATGAAACAGCCCCCACGCTTCCCCGCTGCGCGCGGTCCGCTGCCCCCCGAGGGGGTGTCTCAGCGGCTTCGGGCGGCCGGGCGCCGCTGATATGACCGAACCCACTTTCGACCCCGATCACCCGCACGACCGTTTGGCACCGGGGGACGCACGACCGCTTGCCGCGCCGGCCGGTGGCGACACTTCTGCTGCGCCGGGCTGGGAACGTGCAACGCTGGAGCGGCTCGCGTTTTCCGCGCTCGCCGAGCAGCGCACGGCGCGGCGCTGGCGCAATTTCGTGCGCCTGGCCTGGCTGGCGTTCCTGCTGTTCCTGGTCTGGGTGGCGGTGCTGCGGGGCGCCCCGATGCCGGAAGCCTCCAAGCCGCACACGGCCATGGTGGAGATCAAGGGCGAAATCGCCTCCGGCGGGGAATCCAGCGCGGAGGTGATCATTGCCGCGGCGCGTGCAGCGTTCGAGGACGGCGGATCGAAGGCGGTGGTGTTGCTGATCAACTCGCCCGGCGGCAGTCCGGTGCAGGCGGGCATCATCAATGACGAACTGCGCCGCTTGAAGGCCAAGTACGACAAGCCGATGTATGCGGTGGTCGAGGAGACCTGTGCATCGGCCGCCTATTACGTGGCCGTGTCGGCCGACCGCATCTTCGTCGACAAGGCCAGCATCGTCGGCAGCATCGGTGTGTTGATGGATGGTTTCGGCTTCACCGGCCTGATGGACAAGCTCGGGATCGAGCGCCGCCTGATGACGGCGGGTGAAAACAAGGGCTTCATGGATCCGTTCAGCCCGCAGACCGAACGTCAACGGGAATTCACCCAGCAGATGCTCGACCGGATCCACCGCCAGTTCATCGACGCCGTGAAGGCCGGGCGCGGCAACCGCCTGAAGGAGACGCCGGATACATTCAGTGGACTGTTCTGGATCGGCCAGCAGGCGATCGAACTGGGCTTGGCGGACCAACTCGGCAGCCTGGATTTCGTCGCGCGCGAGATCGTGAAATCCGAAGACATCATCGACTACACCCGTCGCGACAATCTGGCCGAGCGACTCGCCAGGCGCTTCGGCGCGGCGATCGGCGACGGGGCGGTGCGCGCGCTGCGCAGCCTGCCGGTGGTGCGTTGAACCAGGCAACCGTTTCCGGTTGACTTGCCTGCTTGCCCAGCTGGGGTGGGGTCCGCTCAGCGCCCGAGCGCGAACACCGCCGGCGTGTGCCGGTTGAACACGAAACCCGTGTCGCGCCACTGGCCCACCGTCAGGCAGCGCACTTGCGCCTGCGGCAAGGTCATGCCGCTGCCGACGGCCAGTCGGCACGCCGGCGATAGCGTCTGCAGCAGGGCGTGCAGCAGCGCTGCATTGCGATACGGTGTCTCGATGAACAACTGGGTCTGGCCGCTCGACAGCACCAGCCTCTCGAGCTGGCGAATCCGGTTGGCGCGGCCCTGCGCGTCCTGCGGCAGGTAACCGACGAAGGCAAAGTCCTGGCCGTTGAGCCCGCTGGCGGCGAGCACCAGCATCAACGACACCGGACCCACCAGGGGCAGGACCACCAGTGACAGCCGGTGCGCGGCGCGCACGACCGATGCGCCCGGATCGGCGATCGCGGGCATGCCGGCCTCGCTGACCAGACCGACATCCTGGCCGGCCAGCGCCGGCGCGAGCAGGGCGTCTGCATCGAATGCCGCGCGAGGGTTGTCGTCCTTGTGCACGCTGCGCGGCAACTCCTGCATCTGCAGTTCGCGCAGCGGCAGTTGCAGCGGCGTGATGGCGTCGACCCGCTTCAGGTAGGCGCGCGTCGACTTGGCGTTCTCGCAGATCCAGTAGCGCAGCCGTGCCGCGGCCTGCAGCGTTGCCAGCGGCAAAACGTCCTGCAGTGGCGCCTGCTGGTCGCAGCCGAAATCGAGCGGCGCGGGGACCAGCAGCAGGCGACCGGGCACGGTCGCGGTCATCAGGCTAGCCTCCGAGTTGCACACTGCGAAGTCCAGACCCCGGGGGCAGACCGTAGCGCCGCGCAGCGGTGCGGAGCTCTGTCCCCGACACCTCGTAGCTGTCCGGCTGTTCGCCTTGGGAGCGGCCCGGCGGCGTTCCATCGGAACACCTCCGCCTGACGGCTGCGGTGCGAGCGCCTTGGGAGCGGCCCGGCGGCGCAAGATCGGAACACCTCCGCCTGACGGCTGCG
>JBDHRZ010000240.1:0-5203 GCA_039807845.1 Rhodoferax sp. | reverse complement strand
CAAGGGCTGCGCGACGCCGAGCACGGCAGATGTCGGAATGGGCCCGAAGTAGCGGCTGTCGAACGACGCCGGATGCGTGTCGCCGAGCAGGAACAGTTCCCCCACCGCGAGGGGACGGCATTGCGACCAGGCTTGCAGCGGGCGATGCGCGCCGTCGTGCGCCCGCGCGCTCGCCACCACGGTGCCGTCGATGCGCACAAGCTGCTCCCGGACACACACCGACTGTGGCGCGACAGCCCCAACCCGCTTGAGGATCGGCACACCGTTCGGCAGATAGCCACGCTGCGCCGCGAATGCGGCCACGTGGGCGGGAAGCCGGGCCAGCACGATGCTGCCGACGTGCAGCGAGGCTGCGCTTTTCAGGCGGCCAATGCGGTACCAGCCGCGCGGCACGCTGTCGCTCGGGTTGTAGACCACGAGTACGTGGTCACGCGCCCACTCCGGCATGACGACCGGCGCGCACAGCGCCGCCAGGCCGACGCCCATGCAGGCGAAGAGCAGCCGCGGCGTCATCGCAGCGCCCCGCGCGCCAGATGCGCCGCATGCCGCTCGGCGGTGTAGGCCGGCAGCGGTTGGCGTGCAGCCAGCCGGTTGCCGACTGTGCGCCAGTACCTGGCCGCCACTTCGCACGGGTCGATGCCCAAGGCCTCGATGGCGTCGACCACCGCGAGCACGGCCTGGACCTGGATCTCGCCATCGGCGCGCAGCAGAATGCGCGCGCCCGGCTGCACGCCGGCAACGCGCTGCGCGCCGTCGGACGGCCCAGGCGCCTGCAACATCATCAGTTGCCAAAGTGCCGTGCCATAGTCGTTGCCGATCCACTTGACGCGGCAGCAGACCGCGTCCGACTCGAAGGTCGCGACGCGCCGCCAGCGGTCGAGGACGGTCTCGCGCACCGGCCGGCCGAAGCGCAGCCAGACGTTCACGCGATGCTCGATGAACGCGAGCGACACCCGCATGGGCGCGGGCTGCGGCGGCAGTTGGGCTTGCAGCCGGAGTGACATGGCGGCCGGCGTGAAGTGCGAAGCCAGCACTGTCATGGCGCCTCCTCCGGGTACTCGCGCTCCAGCAGTTCGCGCAGCATGTCCGCCGCCGTGGTGCCGCGCTGGAACGCCACGATCTTGATGCGCCCGCGCAGCGCGGGCGTCACATCGATGGTCAGGCGCGCGGTGTAGACCGACGCCTTGGCCGCAGCCGGCGATTCGTCGGCGCGCCGCACCCAGGCCGATGCAGGGTCCGCCGCCGGCCTGCGGCCGATCGGTGTGCGCTTCGGCAGTGGAGATGGCGCCCGCACGGTCATCGCAGTATCTCCCGCACGGCCTGCGCCAGCGCGGCGATCTCGCGCGCCGCAGCACAGTTCGGCGCCGCTTCGCAGGCGAGCCGGCCCGCTGCAACGCTGTCGGCGAACACGATGCGCTGCGAGACCTCGGCGTGCAGCGCCGCGAACGGGTGATCTGCCAGCGCCGCGCGCGCCTCGCGCCCGATCACGGTGCCGACTACGCGCCGGTTGATCACGAAGGCCGTGCGCAGTTGGGGGCGGAACACCCTCGCCTCGGCAATGAGTTGCACCATCTCATGGCTGGCCCACACGTCGTAGGCACTGGGCTGCACCGGGATCAGCACGAGGTCGGCCGCCAGCAGCGCGGAGCGCGCGAGGGCCGCGACGCGGGGCGGTCCGTCGATCACAACGTAGTCCGCCTGCAAGGCGATCTGCGGTGCCTCCTGGTGCAGCGAGTCCCGCGCCAGTCCGAAGACCCCATACAGCCGCTCCTGGCCGCTCTGGAGCCGCCGTTGCGCCCAGTCGAGGGCCGAGCCCTGCGGGTCGGCGTCCAGCAGCGTGACGCGGCTTCCCTGCAGGGCCAGTTCGCCAGCCAGGTGGGTGGCGAGCGTGGTCTTGCCGGCGCCGCCCTTCTGGTTGAGCAGCGCGACGACCTTGCCAGGGCGGGTGTCCTGCTTTCCCGGTGAAGGACTTTGGGGTGTGGAACCTGCCTGATTTGCAGTCGCTGAACCACTGCCCGTTTTTTGAGCAGCATCTGCTCGCGCGCGCGTGACTTCCATTTATGTATCCCTTTAGATGTTTAGGGAGGCCCGAAACCGTTGCCAGGCGCGGCCTCCCGGCCGATCGGTGCGGGTGATCCACCGATATTTCTGCGGGTGATCCACCGAGGGTCGTGCGGGCGATCCCCCGAGTCCGTCCCCACGTCATCCACAGCTTCTTCAACAGAAGATGTGGATAAGTCGCCTGGGGAGCGATTCGCCGGGTCGGGCCGGAAAGCCAACCACTCGATGCCGCCGCTGCGCTCGATGGACAGCCGGTAGCCCGGCAGCGCCTGGCGCCGCGCGAGTTGGCGCACCTGGATCGCGAAATCGGAGGGGCGCTGCAGGCTGCCGGACTTCAGGTACAGATGGCGCATGTCGAAGCGCCATCCGGATGCCTGCCGGCCTCCGTGCTTGCGCACGAGCCGGTACAGCCTGCGCTCGATCCCTCCGGAAAGCCGGAAGTACGTCGGGTCCAACGTGAGCACCAGGGCCTCGTCCATCACGCCGGAGAAGAACCAGTCGGCCAGGATCAGCTCGATGCCGTCGGAGCGGCCATCGGGCCGGATGTACTCCTTCCACTCGTTGATCCAGGAGAAGCGGTGCACACGCAGGGCGCCGTTCGGCCGCTCGCGCTGGCGCAGCGTGGTGGCGACCGTGGTGGACTGCAGACGGTCCAGCGCGGCGCGCAGCGCCAGGTAGTCGCTGCGGCCGGTGCCACGCTGCGCGAAGCGCAGGATCTCGTAGGGCGTGGCCACCATCAGGCGCGACGGCGCGATGCCCTCCTTCTTGGCCTGGACGATCTGGCTGGCGGCCCAGATCAGCACGTCGGCATCCCAGATGGTGGCGATGCCGTGCTCGGGCACGCCCTCAACCGTGAGCGCCACACCGCCCGCCTCGAAGCGGATGGGCGCGGTGCGCCGGGACTTGGCCAGGCTGAAGAATGGGTAGGCCATCAGGTCCTGCGCATCGCGCAGCGCCATGTCCTCGCCCGGCAGCGCGCGGAACAGCGAGAGCTGTTCGCGTTCGCTCGGGCGCTTCGACATGGATGAGGTCTCCCCTGCCCTGCGTGCCGGTCAGCGGACGGAATCGCGCTGCACGTAGCCCGGGTCGGACGTCATGCCGTAGGCCCGGCTGTTGGCCCAGACGCGCAGGTCCTCGACCGCATAGACCACGCGCGCGCCAAACTTCCGAAAGCGCGGTCCCCCGCCCAGCACTCGCTGCTTCTCCAGCGTGCGCGGCGACAGGCGCAGGAAGGCGCCGGCCTCGTCGGTGGTCAGGAACTCGGGATGGGCAGGCGCTGCGGGTACCGCAGAGGGCTGCGGCGCCGCCGGAGCAGCACGGAAGTGAAACGGGGAACTGGCAGTTGGCATGAAGGCCTCCATCGTTGTCGCGGAGCCGCGAACCATTCGCAGCCCGATGGAGGCAGTCTCGGGAGCAAAAGCTTTCTTGCGCAGGGAGATATTCAGCGCACCGGTTCGTCTCCGGGGGGTTGCGCTGCGTTGCGACGAACACCCGCCAATGCGAGATAGCCGCCCCTCATGTACGCCTCGGCGCGCTGCAGCAGGTGCCGGATCTGGGCGCGCAGTTCGCCGTCGGCCTGCCAGCGCAGCACCACGGCCTCGAGGCCGAACAGGGCCTGGGCGATGTCGCGATGGGTGGCGCCGGCCTGTGCTCCATCGAGCGCCTGCAGGGCGCGAAGGTGCAGCAGCGCGGAGCGCGTAGCGGCCCGCACGGGCGCTGCAGCCGGCGCTTGGCCTTGAAGAACCCGTGCCTGCGCGTTGAATGCATCCAACTGGCCGCGCAGGCCGGGGCCGAGCGGGACGGTGCAAGCGTAGGCCGCGCCGTCTGCGAGGTCGTCGGCCAGCGACACGCGCAGGCGCTGCGCGGCCACCTCGGCCAGCAGGGTCAGGCTTGCAGCGCCAAGCGTCAGGCCCTTGCGGCCCGGCATGCGCCAGAGGTCGAAGGTTTGCGGGGTGGCCGCGCCGTGTGCATGCGCAGCGCGCACGTGCAGCAGATCGTCAGTGGTGGCGATCCAGAGCGGTTGCGCTTCGCGCGCATCGAAGCACGGGTCGGCGGCGCTTTCGCAAGCCCCAACGACCGAACGACACAAAGCGCCGCCGCGCCCAGTCCGCCTGGTACCGCGGGTGACGGCGCAGGTACTCCCACGCAAGCGAGGGACCGTCCAGGTCCAGCGTGTAGAGGTAGGCAGCCGACACGGCCCACGGCGCGCTCGGCAGGTCTTCGGCGTTGAGGTCAGACATGACGGAACCCTTCTTCTTGCTTGGGAGAACGCTGCCACAGATGCAGCCGGCGTGGCTCGCTTCTGAAGCGAGTGCCCGATGCAAGAAACGCGGGGATCCATGGGCGACGACAGGCTCGGACTGCGGGACAGTCGTTGCACCTTGTCGGGTCTACTGAACTGGTGAAATCGACCCGTTACCGTTGTACGCACGCATGTCGCGAAGCAACTGGCCGAGCTTCTGCGGATCCGTGATGGCTGCATAGTGGCGGGCACGCGGCGGCGGCAGACCGCCGGTGCGGTTGTTCACGAAGTTCCGGGTCGGATCCAGTGTGCCCACGTCGACGGCGTACTGGAACACGTGCTGTACCGCTTCGCGCACGCGCTGCGCCGTCTCCAGATTGCCGCGCTCCTTGATGCGATGCAGGCACCGGACCACCTCGGTCGGCACGATGGTCTCCATGGCCAGCGCACCAATCCACGGGAAGATGTGCAGCTCCAAGTGGCGCATCACTTTCTCGGCATAGCTGGCCGACCATTCGCGGTCCTTGCGCGCCTGGGCATGCCAGGCACGGGCGGTCCGTTCAAAGGTATTGAGGCGGGCAACGCGATCGCGCTCTTCCTCCACGCGCCGCGCCTCTCGAGGATCGACGCCATCGGCGCGCTTCTCGGCCTCGGCGCGCGCCTTCTTGCGCGCTGCCGCCAGCGTCACCACCGGGTAATGCCCGATGCTGAGCTTGGCCTCCTTGCCGTGCTGCTTGTAGCGATAGACCCACACCTTGCCTGTCGGCCGCACGCGAAGATAGAGACCTTCGCCGTCCGCCAGCAAATATTCCTTGTCACGCGGCGCTGCCGCCTTGATCTGAAGCTCGTTGAGTTGCCCCATGGTGTACCCAAAATCGACTGCGGTTGAAAAGCAGTCTG
>JBDHRZ010000239.1:0-5203 GCA_039807845.1 Rhodoferax sp. | reverse complement strand
ATCGAATCGAACAGATATTGACCCATGCCGGGGATGGTGAAGATGGTCTCGATCACGATGCTGCCGCCCAGCAGTTGCGCCAGTTGCAGCCCGGTGACGGTGATCACCGGCGTGAGCGCGTTGCGGATCAGATAGTCGCGCAGCACCGTTCCCGCACGCAGACCCTTGGCGCGCGCCACCATGACGAAATCCTGGCTGGCGACCTCGAGCACCGCGGCGCGCGTGTTCTCCGAGATCGTGACCGAAACCGTCAGCGCCAGCGACAGCGCCGGCAGCAGCATGCTGCCCAGGTTGCCGAGCGGATCCTCGGCGAACGCCACGTAGTTGAAGATGCCCAGTTCGGGGAAGTACAGCCCGGCCAGCAGGACGATCAGGGTGGCGACCACGAAGTTCGGGATCGCCAGCCACAGGCCGTTGAAGCCGCGCACCAGCCAGTCGGTGCGCCCGCGCAACCGCGCCGAGGCCAGCCCGGTGGCCGCGCCCAGCATGAGCGCCATCGCACCGGCGATCAGGGTCAGTTCGAACGTGACGGCCAGCCGCGGCAGCAATTCGCCCAGCACCGGTTTGCTGGTGACGAATGAATTGCCGAGGTCGCCGCGCGCGAGTTGGCCGAGCCAGTGCAGGTATTGCTGCCAGATCGGCTGGTCGAGCCCCAGGTCGCGCCGGATCGTCTGCAGCACGGCGGGCGTGACGTCCGTGGTGCCGGCCGCCGCCTGCGCGAAGTCGCCCGGCAGCGCTCGCATGAGCGTGAACGCCACCAGCGAGACGCCCAGCAGGATCGGCAGCATCCAGGCCAGGCGCGCGAGCACCACGCGCGTCATCGCGGCCCCCCGGCCGGCTGGCGCTGCATCCGGCGCACGTCGCTACTTGTCCAGCCAGGTCGTGCGCACGAAGGTGCGAATGTTGGCCGCCAGCGCCACGTACCCTTTGACATAGCCGCGCCAGGCCTCCCAGCGCAGCGGGTACTGGTAGATCTGCAACACGTAGGCCTGGTCGGCGATGCGCTTCTGGATCGCCTGGTAGGCCGCGGCGCGCTTGCCGTAATCCAGGATGGAGCGCGCGTCCACGATCATCTTGTCGAGTTCGGCATCGTCCATCCCCATCGCCTTGCCGTGTGCGTGGGCCGAACTCAGGCGCGAGACGATGGCGTCGGGGTCCGGGTTCCAGCTCAGCGCCACGGACAGGATGCCGAACTCGCCCTTGAGCCACATGGACAGCAGCGGAGCGGTCTCCATCGGCTTGATGTTGACCTTGATCCCCGCCGCCGCCCACTGCTGCTGCAGGATCTGCGCGCACTGCACGTCCAGCGCATTCGCCGCCACGACGATGTAGTCACCCAGGTCGATGCCGTTTGCGTACCCCGCCTCGGCCAGCAGCTTCTTCGCACCAGCGACGTCGTGCTTGTAGTAGGGCATCGGCGAGACGCCGTCGTAGCCGCCCACCTGGCTCTCGGGCACCATCGCGCCGACCTTGCCCGAGCCGCCGAGCACCGTCTGCAGGCAGGCCTTGCGATCGGTCGCCAGGCTGAGCGCCCGGCGCACCCGCACGTCGTTGAACGGCTTGGTCTTCACGTTCATCCAGACCGGGAAGGTGCGCGACGTCTTGCCCGGCGCCGACACCAGATCGCGCGTGGTCTTGACGATCTGCGCGGAGACCTTCGGATCCTTGAACCAGGTCATGTCGATCGCCTTCGAGCGCAGTGCCGAGGCAAGCGAGGCCTGGTCCTTGAAGAACTTGAACACCACCGCATCGAGGTACGGCTGCTTGTCTTCGTAGTAGCTCTTGTTGGCCTTGAGCGAACACTGCTGGTTCGGCTCGTAGGCATCGAGCATGAACGGCCCGGTACCGACCGGCTTGGTCTTGAGGTCCGCCACGCCCCTGGGCACGATGCTGCCGGTCGGGTTGGTCGCCAGATAGCTCAGGAAGGTCGCGCTGGGCGCCTTGAGTTCAAACTTGACGGTGTACGCATCGACCACCGTCACTGCCTTGATGGCGGCGAACAGGTTGGCGTTCGGGCTGGCGGTGGCGGGGTCGAGGATGCGGTCGAAGGTGTGCTTCACGTCCTCGGCGCTGAACGGCTGGCCGTTGTGGAACTTCACGCCCTGGCGCAGCCGGAAGATGTAGGTCGTCTCGTCAGGCGTGAGAAAACCGGTCGCCAGGTCGGGCTCGACCTTCATCTCGGCGTTCCAGCGCAGCAGCCCGGTGTAGAGCAGCGCCGTGAAGTCGAACGAGGAAAACGCCGTGACCGTGGTCGGGTCAAAGCCGATCGGGTCGGCGTCCGCCCCGATGTTCAGCGTGCCGCCGCGCTTGGGCGCTCCACCCTGCGCCAGCGCCAGCGGCGCCAGCGACAGCGCGCCACCGGCGAGAGCGAGCCGCAACATGGTGCGGCGGCGTACGTCTTCATGCCACAAAGCCTGCGCAGGTGCGGACAGGGTCGAGGTGACGGGGGTGGTCGGGTCGGGCATGGCACATCCTCACAGTGGCGTAATGCGGATTGGCAGGCCGGAGCACGGTCACCGGTCGCTCCGGTTCTGCCATGCGGACAGTGCACGGCACGTCGGCTCGACGATGCACACATGCCGGGCTGTCTTTCATCATAGCGAGGCAGTGCCAGCACGCCCGTCACGGCTTGTTTCATGGCACGAAACAGGGCGCGGACGCCCGGTGCGACAGGCGCGCGCCGGCCGGCGTCGCCCGGGCAGTGGGATACTCGAAGCCACCCGCATAGGCGCTGCGCATGCGCAGACACCTGCCCGCCGCGCAACGCCGTGCGACCCGCGTCGACACCGGACAGCGCCATGCGCGAGAACGAACACATCCTGCCTGCGGTCAGCGAGCCCTCCCCATGAGCCAGCCCGACCCCTTCGTGCACCTGCCACACCTGAGCGGCCGGCTGATCTCCTGTGAGCAGTCCTTGCTGCGCATGACACCCGAGCGCCTCGCGCTGTGGGACCAACGTGCGCGCGAGGCGGGCTTGCCGCAGACCTGGCGCCTGAGCGAGCACGAGCGCGAAGCGACGCGCCAGGCCGTGCTGGGCCGGCTTGGCCGCGACGAAGACCTGTGGGTGTATGCCTACGGGTCGTTGATGTGGGACCCCGGCATCCACTTCGTCGAGGTGCGGTTGGCCCAGCTCGAGGGTTATCAGCGGCGCTTCAGCTATCGCATCACCGGCGGGCGCGGCACACCGCAGCAGCCGGCACTGATGCTGGCGCTCGAACAACTCGCCGGAACCTGCACCGGACTGGTGTTCCGGGTGCCGGCCCCACTCGCCGAGCACGAATCGGTGCTGCTGTGGCGACGCGAGATGGTGCGCGGTGGCTACGCCCCGAGGATGTGCCCGGTGACAACGCCGCAAGGGCCGGTGTGCGCACTCGTGTTCGCGGCCAATCCGGCGCACCCGGAGCACGTCGGCGAACTGCCGCTGGAGCAGACGGCGGCCGTCGTGGCCAGTGCGGCGGGCCCGATCGGAACCAACCGCAATTACCTGGAGAACCTGGCGGCGCAGCTCGAAATCCTGCGCATCGAGGACTCTTACATCGAGGCCTTGCACGAGCAGGTCAAGGGCCTGGACCGGCGCTGAGATACGACACCATGCGCAGGCAGGCGCACTGGCGAACGCGCCCGCCAGCAGGCGTCTGCCCGCCCACTGCACGAAGGAGGGGACCGAGCGTGTAGCGCTGCAGACCCGTAGCGGCGACGTGATCAGCATCATCGGCAGTTCCGGCTCGGGCAAGAGCCCCCCTGCGCTGCATCCATCTGCCGGAGCGACGCTACCGGAGACGCATCGAGCAAGAAGGCGAACCGGCCCGGGTATCGACGAGCCCACAGAGCGAACGGCTGGCACAGTTCCTCAGCGGCAGCCTGAAATGGCACCGATATACTCGCGCCATGTCGTCGATCCGGCTCGTGTCCGTGACCAAGCAGTGGGGCAATGCCAAGGCACTGGAGGGTGTCTCGCTGGAGATCGACGAGGGCAGCTTCTGCGTGCTGCTCGGCCCCTCGGGCTGCGGCAAATCGACCACGCTGCGGCTGATCGCCGGGCTCGAGACCGCCACCAGCGGTCAGGTGTTCGTGAACGACCGCGACGTCACCGCGCTGCCGCCCTCGCAGCGCGGCATCGCGATGGTGTTCCAGAACTACGCGCTGTTTCCGCACCTGAACGTGGCCGACAACATCGTCTTCGGCCTGTCGGTGCGCAGGCTGCCCAAGGCCGAGCGCGCGCGCCGGTTGCAGGAGACCGCCGCGCTGCTCGGGCTGGACAAACTGCTGGAGCGCCGCCCGTCGCAGCTCTCGGGCGGCCAGCAGCAGCGCGTCGCACTCGGGCGCGCGCTGGTGGCGCAGTCACGCATCTGCCTGATGGACGAACCGCTGTCCAACCTGGATGCGCAGTTGCGCCAGGAGATGCGCCACGAACTGCGCGAACTGCAGTTGCGCCTGGGCCTGACGGTGGTCTACGTCACGCACGACCAGGCCGAGGCGATGAGCATGGCCGACCAGGTGGTGCTGCTCAACAAGGGCCACATCGAGCAGTGCGCCACGCCGCGCCAGATGTACTCGCGCCCGGCCAGCACCTTTGCCGCGCGCTTCATCGGAACCCCGGCGATGAACCTGGTGCGCATCGAGCAGGGCTGCATCGCCGGCAGCCGCGTGCCGGTGGCCGGCGCGGGCGTGACGCTGGGCGTGCGCCCGGAAGCGATCACGCTCGGCGGCGACGTGCCGGCCCAGGTCCGGAGCCTGGAGTACCTCGGCTCGGACCTGGTGCTGCGTTGCGCCGTCGGCAGCGAACTGGTCACGGTGCGCGCAGACGGCAAGTCCGAACTGCGCGCCGGCGAGCCGGTGCACCTGCACTGGAACGCCCACGAAGAACATTATTTCGACGCCACGGGGGCACGCCTGGCCTGAGGGTTGGGCTGCCCCCACCGCTGTCCCGCCTTCCCCAACCAACGACAACCGGAGACGCACGATGAAGCGACGCGACATGAACCGACTGCTGGCCACTGCCATGGGCGGCGCCGCCCTGCCCCTGGGCGCGCTGGCGCAGGCCAGCACGGAGATTTCCTTCTTCTACCCGGTGGCGGTCGGCGGCGCCATCACCGCCACCATCGATGGCTACGCGGCCGACTTCACCAAGGAAAACCCCTCGATCAAGGTGACGCCGATCTACGCCGGCAGTTACCAGGACACCATCGTGAAGGCGCTCACC
>JBDHRZ010000238.1:0-5208 GCA_039807845.1 Rhodoferax sp. | reverse complement strand
CCGGGCCCGTGCGTGTTGCCGTGTAACGTGCGCGCAGGCATGACTACCCCGCCCCACGCGATGAAAGCCGACAAGATCGAACCGCTTTGCAGTGCCGCCACCGAGGTCGCGCGCCTGGAAGTCTGTGCGCGCCTGGCCGACAGCGCCGCACGGCTGGCCTTGCTGCACGCACCGGCCGGATTCGGCAAGACCACCGCGATGCTGCAATTCCGCTCTCGCCTGCAGGAGCGGGGCGTGGCCTCGGCCTGGCTGACCCTGGACCAGGCGGACAACGACCTGTCGCGCTTCCTGGCCAACCTGGAGGCGGCCCTGCTGCGCATCGGCATCGCGCCCCAGCGGCCGGGCTCGCCGCACGAACTGGTGAAGGCGTTCGCCGCCTGCGACGAGCCCTTCGTCCTGTTGCTCGACGACTTCGATGCCGTGCACGAGCCGGTGGTGATCGAACTGGTGCAGGAGCTGCTGGAGAACCTGCCGCGCCAGGGCCGGCTGGTGATCGGTTCGCGCAGCGTACCCGCGCTGAGCCTGGGCCGGCTGCGCGCGCGCGCCCAGGTGCTGGAGATCGGCGTGGACGCCCTGCGCATGAGCCTGGCGGAGGCCACCGACTTGCTGCGCCTGCGCGGCTACGGCCACCTGGCGCCGGAGGTGATCGGCCAACTGCATGCCAAGACCGAGGGCTGGGGGGCAGCCCTGTGGCTGGCCTCGATGGCACTGCACCGTGGCGATGACGAGGCGAGCTACGTCGCCGGCTTCTCCGGCTCCGATCGGGCGGTGGCGGACTATCTGGCCCAGGACGTGGTGGCGCGCCAGGGCGAGGATACGCGCCGTTTCCTGTTGCATACCAGCATCCTGCGCCAGCTCGAGCCATCGCTGTGCCAGGCCTTGTGTCCCGCGCTCGACTGCCGCGCCCTGCTGCAGCAACTGGAAACGGACAGCCTGTTCCTGCTGCCGGTGACCTCGGCGCCGGGCCAGTGGCGCTACCACAGTCTGTTTGCCGACTTCCTGCGGGCGCGCCTGCGCGAGGAGCAGCCGGAGCAGTTGGGTGCCTTGCACCGCGCCGCGTCGGATTGGTACGAGGCGCAGGGGCGTCCGGTGCCGGCGATCGACCACGCGCTGGCGGCGCAGGACTGGCCGCGCGCCATGGGGTTGATCGCCCAGCATGGCGAGGCGCTGCTGGAGAAGGGGCGCATGCGGCTGCTCTCGGGCTGGTTCGATGCGCTGCCGGCTTCCCTGTTGCGGCGTCACCCCTACCCGCAGGTGCTGCGCTTCTGGGCGACGTGCTTCACGCGCGGCCCCTGGGAGACGGACCGGCAGATCGGCGCCTCGTCCTGCGCGCGCAGCGAGGACCCGCGCGTGCAGGCCCATCTGGCGGCCATGCGCCCGCTGCTGCTGGCGATGCAGGATCGCTACCAGGAAGCCTACGTGGCCGGCCTGGCCAGCCTGAAGGAGGTGCCGGCCAGCAGTGCGTTTGCGCGCAGCGTGCTGTTCAACGCGACGGCGAACATCTTCTGCGTGCTGGGCAACGCGCGCGAGGCGCACCGGCTGCTCGACGGCGCGCGCGCCTCACGCGGCGACGACAGCTTCAACCGTATGTACACCGAGTCGATGGAGGGCATCCTGGACCTGCTTGCCGGCCGCCTGCGCCACGCCAAGGCGCGTTTTCGGCTGGCGGTGGACGCGACCCACGTGGTCGGCTTCAATCACACGCACGGCAATTCCTGGGCCGGAGTGCTCTACGCATGCGTCGCCTACGAGGCGGATCAGATCGAGCGCGCCGAGCACCTGCTCAACGTCTACCTGCCGATGGCGCGCGAGGTCGGCCTGCCCGACCACATGATCCTGAGCCACGTGATGCGCACCCGCATCGCGTTCGCCGCTGGCGACGTCGATCGCGCGTTGCACACACTGGCTGAGCTGGAAGACATCGGCTACACGCGCAAGCTGCTGCGCGTGGTCGTCGGCGTGCGGCTCGAGCGGGCCCGGCTGTTGCTGATGCAGGGGGCCGGCTCTGCTGCCCAGGATGAACTGCAGCGCGCGGCCTTGCCCGAAGTCTGGGCGCGCGAGCGCACGCAACGGCTGCTGGCGCACGACCTGGACTACCTGGAGCTCGCGCAACTGCGCTGGACGCTCGCGTTCGGCGATGCGGCCAGCGTGGTGGCGCCGCTGACACGTGAACTGGAGATGGCACGCCTGGGCGGGCGCAATCGCCGCGCCGTCCGGATCGCGTTCCTGCGTGCGATGGCACAGCGTGCGGCTGGTCAGGTCGATCAGGCGATGGAGGGCATGGCCCAGGTCCTGCAGGTCTGTGCCCAGGAGGGCCTGGTGCGTACCCTGCTCGATGAAGGGCCGCTGGCCGGCGCGCTGGTGCGCCAGTTCGCGCAGTCGCGCCGCGCCGCCCGTGCGATCCAGCCAGACCCGATCATGGCCGACCATCTCGATCGACTGCTGCGCGCTTTCGGACCGGCGCCGCCCGCAGCGGAGGAGCCGTTGGCGCCGGCCGCGGCCCCGGCCGACGGCCTGACGGCCAAGGAGATCCGGGTGCTGGAGTTGCTGGCACAGGGTTACTCGAACAGCGCGCTGGCCACGCGGCTGTTCATTTCCGACAGCACGGTGCGCACCCACCTGCGCAGCCTCAACATCAAGCTCGGCGCCAGCAGCCGCACGCACGCGGTGGCACTGGCGCGTGCGCGCGGCGTGATCGATTGAACGGCCCCGTGCGGGCAATATCGTCGCATCCGACGATCGCAACGCGCGGCGTGCTGCACTAGATTGCCGTCATCCATCCGGGCGATGGAGCCGGCACGGTGCGCGGCGACCCGGTGGCTCAGGAAGACACGACGATGGCATTGCGACTGCTGGCCAAGACCTACTGGAGTGGAAGCTGGGTGCGCTTTCGCGAACCCGTGCAGGACTTCGCGGCCTGTGAACAGGTGACTCTGTACGGGCACGACCACACCCAGGTGCGCGGCCTGTTCTGGCGCCCCACGCGCAACCCGCGCGCGAAAGTGGCAGTCATCGCCGCGCACCCGCGTGGCGATTTCTCGCAGCACTACGCGTTTCCGGCCCTGTTGCGTGCCGGCTATGTCTGCATGGGCGCGAATCTGCGCAATACCAACAACGATTCCACCTGCGTGCACGAACTGCTGCTGCTCGACCTGGCCGCGTACATGGTCTGGCTGCGCGAGCAGGGCGTCGAGAAGGTCGTGTGGCTGGGCAATTCGGGCGGCGGGTCGCTGGGCGGCTTCTACCAGTGGCAGGCCAAGACGGCGCCCGCCGCGCGCATCAGCCACACGCCGGCCGGCCGGCCGGTGCCGCTCGCGCAGGTGAACATGCCGCCGGTGGACGCGTTCATGATCTCGGCGGCGCACGTTGGTCAAGGATTGATCATGAACGACATCATCGATCCTTCCGTGCTCGACGAACAAAACCCGCTGCTGGTGGACGACGCATTGGATATGTACAACCCCGACAACGGGTTTCGGCCGGCGCCGCAGTGGAGCCGCTACACGCCGGAGTTCCTGCAACGCTACCGGGCGGCGCAGATCGCTCGGGTGGCGCGCATCGACGCGCGCGCCCGCGCCATCGTCGCCGACCAGATGCAGGCCGAGGCCTTGCGCGGCGAGAGCGGCTTTGCCGACTTGCCTGCGCGCGGCCAGCGCGCGGTGAATCGGCGTGCCGCCTTCCAGCCGGTGATGACGGTCTATCGCACGATGGCCAATCCCAACTACGTGGACGACACGCTCGATCCGAGCAATCGCGGCTATGGCTGCCTGCTCAGCGACCTTCCCGACCTGATGAACTACCAGCTCTACGGCTTCGGGCGTATCGTCACGCCCGACGCCTGGCTGTCGACCTGGTCGGGGCTGAGCAGCAATGCCAACTTCCTGCAGGCGGGCCGCTCGATCGACGAGCCGCTGGCGCTGGTGCAGGCCGGCCGCGACCTGGACGTCTATCCGCAGCGGCACGGGCAGGCGATCCTGGACACGGTGCGCAGCACCGACAAGACGCTGTTCGACTTCCCCGACTGTCTGCATTACTTCGAGCCCGACGAGGGCGAAGACCCGAACGCGCCGGTGCTGCGCCAGATGGGGGTGCTGGTTCCCTGGCTGCAACAGCGCCTGCCGTTATGAACGCCGCCGGGCCGTTCCCAGGGCGCGCAGCCCCGCAGCGCAGGGCACGGAGGGTAGTCCAGTGAGCCAGGACCCTTCGGACCTCGGTGCCGATTCCGTGCTGCCGGCACCGGATTTCCACGGCATGGTGGCCTTCGTCACCGGGGCGGCCTCGGGGATCGGGCGCGCCACCGCGCTGGCGTTCTGCGCCGCCGGCGCCCGTGTGGCGCTGGTCGACCGGGATGCCGCGGGCTGCGCACCGGTGCGCGAGCGCATTGTCGCCATGGGAGGCGATGCCCTCGTGGTGGCGTGCGACGTGCGCCTGGCCGCGTCGGTGCGCGATGCCGTCGCGGCCACCGTGGCGCGCTGGGGCCGGCTCGACTGTGCGGTGAACGCTGCCGGCATCGAGGGCGCGACGCGTCCACTGCTGGAAGAAGACGACGAACTGTACGAGCGCACGATGGACACCAACGTGCGTGGCGTGTGGCACTGCATGCGTGCACAACTCGGCCAGATGCTGCGCCAGCCGCAAGGCGGCAGCATCGTCAACGTCGCCTCCGCCGCAGGCCTGGTCGGATCGGCCCGCTCGGCGGTGTACGGCGCGTCCAAGCACGCCGTCGTCGGCCTGACGCGCAGCGCCGCGCTGCAGTACGCGCGCCAGGGCATCCGCGTGAATGTGGTGTGCCCCTCGGGGGTGCAGACGCCGATGGCGGACCGCATCGTCGCCTCCTTCGGGGGTGATCCGCCGTCGGCCTCGGGCGCGCGCTATCCACTCGGTCGCTACAGCACGCCGCAGGAGATCGCCTCGGCGATCGTGTGGCTCAGTTCACCCGGTGCGGCCTCGGTGCTCGGCAGCGCGCTGGCCATCGACGGAGGCTTCACGGCGGCGTGACAAAGCGCGGCGCAGGAGAGGCAAGACCTGCCCCCCCGAAGTTCACCCAAGCTGGGGGGCAAAAGGCAAGACCTGACCCCAGACTTAGACTGAAGTTCCGCGCAGTGCCCTGAGGCGGGACGCCAGCAAGTCCTTATCGCGCCTCATGAATTTGGCCCTTTTGGGCCTTTTTCGTGCTTTTGAATGTAGTCACTAAAATTGCTTGTGTTA
>JBDHRZ010000237.1:0-5216 GCA_039807845.1 Rhodoferax sp. | reverse complement strand
GGCGACGCCCGGCGGCGCATCCTCCAGGCGGGGCCGCACGTCGCGGCGCTGATGGCGTCGCCGGGGTGCCGCAGCTTCGGGAATTTGCAATCAACGAGGAGTGTGTGCCATGTCGCTTGCTTCCAAAGTCGTCCTCGTCACCGGTGCCGGCAGCGGCGTCGGCCGGGCGGCCGCGCTGGCGCTGTTGCAGGCCGGCTGTCGTGTCGTGCTCGCCGGCCGGCGCAGGGATCGGCTGGAGGAGGCCGCGCAGGCCGGCGGTGCCTCCGACCGCACGCTTGCGGTGCCCACGGACATCACCGATCCGGCAGCCGTTCGGGCCTTGTTCGAGGCCGCGTTGCAGGCGTTCGGGCGGGTCGATGTACTGTTCAACAATGCCGGCGTGAATGCCCAGGGCGTGGCGCTGGAAGATCTGCCGATCGAACAGTGGCGCAACGCGGTGGACACGAACCTGACCGGCATGTTCCTGTGCATCCAGCAGGCGTTTCGCGTCATGAAGGCGCAGTCCCCGCGCGGTGGACGCATCATCAACAACGGGTCGATCTCGGCGCACGCGCCGCGGCCCCATTCGATTGCCTATACCGCAACCAAGCACGCGGTGGTCGGACTGACGAAGTCCGCCTCGCTCGATGGGCGCAAGTACGACATCGCCGTCGGCCAGATCGACATCGGCAACGCTGCCACCGAGATGTCCGCGCGCGCCGCCAGCGGGGTTCCGCAGGCCAATGGTTCGATCATGGTGGAGCCCCTGATCGACGTGTCGATCGTCGCGCAGTCCGTCCTGTACATGGCCAGTCTGCCGTTGGAGGCGAACGTGATGTTCCACACCGTGATGGCGACCAAGATGCCGTTCGCCGGCCGCGGTTGAACCGCTGCCCGTGAGGAGGCACTGGGCCGCGCGCAAGTCCCCTGATACCCCGCTTTGGGAGTCTGGGAAAGCCGGATCTGGGGGGCGCTCAGGCCTGGCGCGCCAGTTCCAGGGCAGTGAGCGCGGTGTCGGCCGGCCAGCGTTGCGCGGCCAGGCCATGCCGAAAGACGGCCTGGCAGGCGGCGTCGAGCGGCGTCGCACCCGCAGCCAGGGCGGCCCCGATCATGCCGGCGAGCACATCCCCGCTGCCGGGTGTGGCCAGGCGCGCGTTGCCGGTCGGATTGATGCGGGGCGTGGCGTCGTCGGCAGTGGCGACGATCGTCCCCGATCCCTTGAGCACCACGGTGGCGGCCGTGTGCTGCGCGAGGCGGCGTGCTGCCTCCAATCGGTTCGATTGCACCTGCGCGACGGTCTGCTCCAGCAACCGCGCTGCCTCCAGCGGGTGCGGTGTGAGCACCGTGGGCGTGCCGCGCGCACCGCGCGCACGCAGCAGTTGCAGCAAGGCGTCGTCGGTTGCCACCGCGTTGAGCCCGTCGGCATCGAGGACCAGTTTGCCGGCCGTCTCGAGCAGGCGCGGCAGCGCCGCGCGGATGTGCTCGCCGCCGCCGCAGCCGCCCACCACGGTCATGCGGCTGACATCGATCGTCGTTGCATCGCGCTGCATCAGCTCCGGCGCCAACGCGAGGCTGGATGGTGCGTGCGGCGCATCGTCCAGTGTGCACAGGTAGACCCGGCCGGCGCCGTGGTGCAGCGCGGCGAGCGCGGCCAGCAGCGCAGCACCCGCCATGCCTGGCGCGCCCCCGACCAGCGCCACGTCGCCGAAGCTGCCCTTGTGCGATGCGTGCCGGCGCAGCCGTGCTGCCGGCGCATCGATCAGGCATGCATCGGGCCGCACGGTCGCGTCCAGCACGGCGGGGTCGAGTTGCAGGTCGTCGAACCAGACCGTCTGTGTGCAGTCACGGCCGTCGGCGGTGAACAGGCCGGGTTTGAGCGTCAGCAGGCTGAGCGTCGTCGTCGCCCGCACGTGTGATTGCGCGGCCACGCCGGTGTCCGCGTCCAGCCCGGTGGGGATGTCGATCGAAAGGACCGGCGCACCATGGTCGCGCATGGCTGCGATCCAGCGGGCCATCACGCCATCGGGAGCCCGGCGCGCACCGATGCCGAGCAGTGCGTCGATGCACAGATCCCAGTGCGCCGGTGGCTGGTCGGTGAAGGGAACGCCGGCGGCTTGTGCGCGCGCACGTGAGGCAGCGGCATCGGTCGGCAGCGCGGCCGCATCGCCCAGTGAACTCACCAAGACCCGTTTGCCCCAGGCGTGCAGGTGCAATGCCGCTTCCATTCCGTCGCCCCCGTTGTTGCCCGGGCCGGCGGCGATCCAGATGGTGCGCGCGTGCGGATGGAGCGCCAGTGCCAGTCGTGCGCACGCGAGCCCGGCGCGTTGCATCAGCACGTGCGGCCCCGTGCTGGCGAGTCCGGCGCGCTCGAGCGCGCGCGTGGACGCGACGTCGAACAAGGGCCAGGCGGCGCCCGGGTCGATGCGCCGGGGCGCGGGCGCAGTGGTGTTCATCATGTCGTCGCAGGCTCGCTCAGGGAAACGCTTCGCATGAGGTTGACTTCCTTCGCTGCAGCTGGCGTCGCGCGCGCCGGGATGCTCAGAATTCGATGCAGTCGCCTTCGCGCGCCAGCCTGATGACGGGCCCGCCGTCGGGCCCCGGGTTGTCCTGCAGGGCCTGGGCGAATGCGGCTTCGAGCGCGTCGTCGCTGCGTGTCGGCTCGTGGTGGGTGCAGTAGAGCGCTGCCACGCCAGCCTGGCGCGCATAGGCGATGCTGGTGTCGAAGCTGCCATGGCCCCAGCCGCGCTTGGCCGGGAACTCCTGGCGTGTGTAGGACGTGTCGGCGATCAGCACGTCGACTCCTCGCATGGCACGCAGGATCGCTTCGGCCTTTTCGTCCACGAACTGCTGGTATTCGCCGAATTCGCTGTCTGCCGGATCGTAGATGTTGTACGGCGGCTCGTGGTCGCCGGTGAAGAACATCGACTTGCCGGCGCATTCGATCCGATAGCCGAGATTGATCACCGGGTGGTTGAGCAGCACCGGCGTGACCGTTGCGCTGCCCAGTTGCACAGGTTCGCCCGGGGTCACGGTCTGGTACTCCATGCGCGCCTTGAGCTCGGCCTCGCGCACCGGGAAATAGCTGTACTGCAACTGCACCGCCATCACCTGTTCCACGCCGTTGCCCGACACCGGGTCGAAGGCGCCGTGCAAGCGCAGCGTGTTGCCGGCAATGAAGTTGGGCACGAACAACGGCAGTCCCTGGATGTGGTCCCAATGTGAATGGGTGATCAGCACGTTGGCCGTCAAGGGCATTTCGGCGAGCAGGGATTGCGACAGCGCGAAGATGCCGGTGCCGGCGTCCAGGATGATCAACTCGTTGGCATCGGTGCGCACTTCGATGCAGGTAGTGTTGCCGCCGTAGCGGACCGTCTTCGGACCGGGCGATGCGATCGATCCACGCACACCCCAGAAGCGGATTTTCATGTCCTCACTCCACCACCGGCTGCGGCCGTGCCATGCGTCGATCCGGGCTCACTGGGCTAGCCTGGCGTGCTGCGCACTGCGGGCCTGGGCGCCTTGGAAGCGGCCCGGCGTCGCGCGTGCTTCCAGCGCGCGCTCGATCTGCTGGCCGACATTGAGCACCGTGTCGTCGTGCAGGGCGCCATGCCAGACCATCAGGCCGACCGGCAGGTCGTCGCCCTGCTGGCAGGGCAGCGACAGCGCGCAGCCATCGAGCAGGTTCACGAGGCCGGTGTTGCGCAGCAGCAGGCCGTTCACGCGGAAGAACGCCTGGTCGCGTTCTGCCCCCGGCGCGACCGAGGCGATCGTCGGTGCGACGATGGGCACGGTGGGCGACAGAACGGCATCGAAGCCCTGCAGGCGCTGGCCGATGCGGCCGATCCAGTCGCGCCGCAGCTGCAACAGATCGACGTAGTCGGCGGCGCTCATCGCCGCGCCGCGCTCGATGCGGGTACGCACGCGCGGGTCCAGGCGCGCGCCTTCGCGTGCGATCGCCGCACGGTGCAGTGCAAAGCTCTCGGCACCGGCAAAGCCGCCGTGCGCCTGCAGCGCCGGCAATTCCTGCAATGCCGGCAGGTCGATCTCGACGATGCGGGCGCCGGCGGCACGCAATCGGTCCAGCGCCCCGGCGAAGGTGCGCGCCACCGTCTCGTCCAGGTCATCCTGCAGCAGCCGGCCGACCAGCGCCAGCCGGTACTGCGACAGCGGCGCGTCGCTGCGCGTGACGCTGCGCGCCGCGAGCACCTCGTGCACGACGATGGCATCGGCCACGGAGCGCGTCATCGCGCAGGCCGTGTCCAGGGTGGTGGACAAGGGCACGGCGCCGATCGTGGGCACCAGCCGTGCCGTGTTCTTGAACCCCACGATCCCGTTGAGGGCGGCCGGGATCCGGATCGAGCCGGCGGTGTCGGACCCCAGTGCCACGAAGGCCGCGCCGCTGGCCACCGACACGGCGGCTCCGCTGGACGAGCCACCCGGAATCAGTGCCTCGGTGCGGCTGGCGACGTTGGCCGGCGTACCGAAATGCGGGTTGATGCCGACGCCGGAGTAGGCAAACTCGGTCATGTTGGTGCGACCCAGCAGCGCCCCGCCAGCGGCGCGCAGTCGCGCCACCGCCGGGCAATCTCGCGCTGCCGGGGCGTCGCCGGCGCGCGTCGGCGAACCGGCGCGGGTGACCTGCCCCTCGATGTCGAACAGGTCCTTCACCGAGACCGCCAGGCCGGCCAGCGGCCGGCGCTGCTGCAGCGGATCTTCGGCCGTCGCCTGTGCCTGCGCGAACATGGTCTGCAGGAACACCTTGTCGCACGCTGCGGATCGGGCGGCGGCGACGCATTCATGCATGGTCTGCGCCCCGAGGCCGGGGTTGGCGCGGATCCGGATGCGGGTGGCCGTCAGGTCGGCGCGAAGGCGGTTTTGCATCGGTCAGACTGGTGGCCCATGTTATAGTCCCCGGGTTTTGCCGAGGGTCGATCGCGTCGACCGGTCCTTGCGGCGAAACAGACTCGCGAATCCGGCACCGTCGAGGTGTCCAGCGCCTGTGGCGCGGTTCGAATCGGTGGTGGCCCGTGCCGCCACCCGTGCCGCCCATCCGTGACGCTGGATGAAGGGCCGGATTTTAGACCCAACCTTTGGAGCAGACCATGTCCGTCACCATGCGTGAAATGCTGGAGGCCGGTGTCCATTTCGGGCACCAGACGCGCTTCTGGAACCCCAAGATGGCCCCGTATATCTTCGGCCATCGCAACAAGATCCACATCATCAACCTGGAAAAGACC
>JBDHRZ010000236.1:0-5231 GCA_039807845.1 Rhodoferax sp. | reverse complement strand
GGGTCGGACCTTCCATCGAATCCGGCAGCCAGACGTGCAGCGGGAACTGCGCCGATTTGCCCATCGCACCGATGAACAGGCAGATGCAGGCCACGGTGATGACCATCCAGTCCGTCCCGGGCAGCGTGGGCTTGGCCAACTCGCCGGAGAGCGCGAACACTTCGCTGTAGTTGACCGTGCCGACGAAGGCATAGATCAGCCCGATGCCCAGGATGAAGCCGATGTCGCCGATGCGGTTCACCAGGAACGCCTTCAGGTTCGCGAACACCGCGCTCGGCCGGTTGAACCAGAAGCCGATCAGCAGGTAGGACACCAGCCCCACTGCCTCCCAGCCGAAGAACAGTTGCAGCAGGTTGTTGCTCATCACCAGCATCAGCATCGAGAAGGTGAACAGCGAGATGTAGGAGAAGAAACGGTTGTAGCCGTCGTCGTCCTGCATGTAGCCGATGGTGTAGATGTGCACCATCAGCGAGACGAAGCTCACCACGCACATCATCATCGCGCTCAGGCCATCGACCATGAAGCCGATCTCCATCTTCAGGCCGCCCACCTGCATCCACTGGTAGACGGTGGCGTTGAAGCGTGCGCCGTGCTGCACGACGTCCGACAGCACACTGGCCGAGAGCACGAACGACAGTGCGACGCCAGCGATCGTCAGGCTGTGGCAGACGGCCCTGCCGAGACGGTTGCCGCCGAAGGCGGTACCGAAGATGCCGGCGACGATCGCGGCTGCCAGCGGCGCCAGCGCGATGATCAGCAGCGTGGAGGCCGAGAGGGTTTGGCTCATCGTGTTCATCAGCCCTCGAGCGAATTGAGTTCGTCCACGTCGATGCTGGACTTGTTGCGGAACAACTGGACCAGGATCGCCAGCCCGATGGCCGACTCGGCCGCGGCGACGGTCAGGATGAAGAACACGAAGACCTGGCCGTGCATGTCCCCCAGGTAACGGGAGAACGCGACGAAGTTCATGTGCACCGACAACCGCATCAGCTCGATCGCCATCAGCAGGACGATGAGGTTCTTGCGGTTGAGGAAGATGCCGATCACCGCCAGCGCCAGCAGCATCGCCCCCAGCGACAGGAAATGGCCCAGTGTCAAGCTCATGCCTTCTTCTCCCCCGCTGCACCGGCCTGCGGCGGTGGCTCCTCGGCCTGCGGCGGTGGCGCCACCTGGGCGGATGCCATCTGCAGCACGCGCAGGCGCTGGCCCGGCTTGACGCGCAACTGCAGGTCGACGCCGATCTGCTTGCTGTCCTTGCGCCCGCGCAGCGTGAGGGCGATCGCCGCGATGATGGCCACCAGCAGGATCACGGCGGCGATCTGCACCGGGAACACGTACTCGGAGTACAGCATCACGCCCAGGTCACGTGTGTTCGACACGCCACCGGCAAGCGGGAGCGCCGCCATCGCCTTGGGCTCGGCCATGCGAAAGCCGCCCTTGAGCACCGCCGCCATCTCCAGCGCGACGACCAGGAAGATGACGGCCGCCAGCGGCAGGTGGCGCCGGAACCCCTGGCGCAGGCTGTCGAAATTGATGTCGAGCATCATCACCACGAACAGGAACAGCACCATCACCGCGCCCACGTAGACCAGCACCAGCGTCAACGCCAGGAACTCCGCGCGCAGCAGCAACCAGATCATCGCCGCCTGCACGAAGGTCCAGACCAGGTGCAGCGCCGCGTGCACCGGGTTGCGTGCCACCACGACACGCAGCGCCGCGTACAGGAGCACGGCCGAGAAGACGTAGAACAATACCGCTGTGACATCCATGGCTGGCTGGCTCTCTCGTGGTGCACCGCCTCAGCGGTATTTCGCGTCGGCCGCCCGGCGCCGCGCGATCTCGCTCTCGTAGCGGTCACCCACCGCCAACAGCATGTCCTTGGTGAAGTACAGGTCACCGCGCTTCTCACCGTGGTACTCGAGCACGTGCGTCTCGACGATCGAATCGGTCGGGCAGCTCTCCTCGCAGAACCCGCAGAAGATGCACTTTGTCAGATCGATGTCGTAGCGCGTGGTGCGTCGTGTGCCATCGGCGCGGACGTCCGACTCGATGGTGATCGCCATCGCGGGGCACACCGCCTCGCACAGCTTGCACGCGATGCAGCGCTCCTCGCCGTTGTCGTAGCGGCGCAGTGCGTGCAGGCCGCGAAAACGCGGGCTGGTCGGGGTCTTCTCTTCCGGATACTGGATCGTGACCTTGCGCCGGAACAGGTAGCGCCCGGTCACGGCCAGGCCCTTGAACAACTCCAGCCACATGAAGCTGGTGAGGAAATCGCGCAGCGAGAACGGCGCTGCCGCAGCGCCGCCATTGGGTGTTGTGGTCACGGTGCTCATCGCCTTACTTCCAGATACTGAACGGGGTCTGCATCCAGCCGCCCACCACGACGAGCCAGATCAAAGTCACCGGGATGAAGACCTTCCAGCCCAGGCGCATGATCTGGTCGTAGCGAAAGCGCGGGAAGGTGGCGCGGGCCCAGATGAACAGACTCACCACCATGCAGGTCTTGATGCCCAGCCAGATCCAACCCGGGATGAAGTCCAGCGCCGACACGGGCGCATACCAGCCGCCGAGGAACATGACGGCGGCCAGGATCGACACCAGCCACATGTTGGCGTACTCGGCGAGGTAGAACATCGCATACGACATGCCGGAGTACTCGACCATGTGGCCGGCCACGATCTCGGCCTCGCCCTCGACCACGTCGAACGGGTGCCGGTTCGTCTCGGCCATGCCCGAGACGAAGTAGACGGCGAAGATCGGCAGCAGCGGCAGCCAGTTCCAGGACAGGAAGCCGAGCCCCATGGCGGCGAACCTGCCCTGCCCCTGCCCGAGCACGATGTCGGTCATGTTCATGCTGCCCGAGACCATCAGTACGACCACCAGGCAAAAGCCCATCGCGATCTCGTAGCTAATCATCTGCGCCGATGCGCGCATCGCGCCCAGGAACGAGTACTTGGAGTTCGACGCCCAGCCGGCGATCACCACGCCGTAGACCTCCATCGAGGTGATCGCCATCAGGAACAGCAGGCCGGCGTTGATGTTCGACAGCGCCACCTCCGGCCCGAACGGAATCACCACCCAGGCGGCCATGGCCGGCATGATGGTCATCACCGGGCCGAGCAGGAACAGGCCCTTGCTGGCGGCCGACGGCACCAGCACTTCCTTGGTGAGCAGCTTGAGCGCGTCGGCGATCGGCTGCAGCAGGCCCCAGGGCCCGACCCGGTTGGGACCGATGCGGTGCTGCATCCAGCCCAGGTACTTGCGCTCCCACAGCGTCAGGTAGGCGACCGCACCCATCAGCGGCAGCACCAGCACGACGATCTTGATCAGCACCCAGATGATGGGCCAGCCGACGGAGCCCCACCACGGCGCGGCCAGCAGTCCCAGGCCGGCAGCGTGCAACTGGTCGATCATGGCTGCTCCTCCGCCTGGGCCTGCGCTGCCGCCGCGAGCCGCGCATCGGGCGTCAACTGCAGCGATGGTGCACGGCGCACGATCGAATCGAGCTGGTAGATGCCAGCCACGCAAGGCCGGCCCGACACGGGTGCCAGGTCGATCGCGGCGCCGGTCTGGTTGCCGAGCAGGGCAGCAGGCACGAGACTGCCGGATTCGACCTGATCCAGCCCGAGCAGTGCCAAGGCATCGCGCGAGGCGTCCTGCGCGAAACCGGCCAGGCCCAGCATGTTGCCCAGGACGCGCAGCACCTTCCAGCCGGGTCGCGTCTCGCCGGCCGGCTTGACGACCGCCTGGAAGCTCTGCAGCCGACCCTCGGCGTTGACGAAGCTGCCCGACGTTTCCGTGAACGGCGCGATCGGCAACAGCACGTCGCTAATCTCCAGGTTGGACTTGAACGGACTGAGCGTGACGACCATGGCGGCCTTGCCGAGCGCCAGGTCGGCGGCGGTCCCGGCGGCGGTCCCGGCGGCGGAATCGAACGACGGCTCGACGCCGAGCAGCAATGCCGCCTGCAGGCCGCCAGCGAGCATCTGCCCGGCATGTTGTCCGCCTTCACCGGGCATCGCACCCGCAAGCTGTGCCCCGACGGTGTTCGCCGCCTCGGTCAGGTAGCCGACCTGCGCGCCGGTGTGCTCGCCGATCCAGTTGGCCAGCGCCAGCAGGCTCGATGCCCTGGCGTGGTGGCTGGCCGCATTGCCCAGCAAAATTGCCTTGCGCTCGCCGCCGAGCAGGCTGCGCGCGATCGCACTGGCCGCTTCGGTGACGGTGCCTGGCGCCGGCGCAGCCACGCCGCGCGCGGCGCCCACCGCCGCGGCCACGTCGGCCAGCGCCTGCGCCCAGTGACCCGCATCGACCTGCAGATCGTTCGCCAGCGGCATCGCCCAGTCGGTCGGCTGGTCGTCGATGCGGCTGAGTTCGGCGCCGTGGCGCACCGCCTGGCGGATGCGCTGCGCGAACAGGGGGTGGTCCTTGCGCAGGTACGAGCCCACCACCAGCACGCGCTGCAGGCGGCTGAGTTCGGCGATCGGCAGGCCCAGCCAGCGCGCCGCGCCCTGGGGCGCGAACTCGGCATGGCGCAAGCGGTGATCGATGTTGGCGCTGCCCAGGCCACGCACCAGCGCGCCGGCCAGCGCCAGTTCCTCCAGCGTGCTGTGCGGGCTCACCAGCGCGCCGATGGCAGACGCCCCATGCTCGTCCTTGACCTGCTGCAGGCCGGTGGCGACGTATTCCAGCGCGGTCTGCCAGTCGACCTCCTGCCACTGGCCGCCCTGCTTGAGCATCGGCATGCGCAGCCGCTGCTCGCCGTGCAGCGCCTCGTAGGAGAAGCGGTCGCGGTCGGCGATCCAGCACTCGTTGACGGCCTCGTTCTCGAACGGCACCACGCGCAACACCCGGTCGCCCTTGACCTGCACGATCAGGTTGGCACCGGTGGAATCGTGCGGACTCACCGAGCGGCGCCGCGCCATCTCCCAGGTGCGCGCCTGGAAGCGGAACGGCTTGCTGGTGATCGCGCCCACCGGGCAGATGTCGATCATGTTGCCCGAGAGCTCGGAGTCGACCGTCATGCCGATGAAGGTCTCGATCTCGGAGTGTTCGCCGCGGTGCGACATGCCGAGCTCCATCACGCCACCGATCTCCTGGCCGAAGCGGATGCAGCGCGTGCAGTGGATGCAGCGCGTCATCTCCTCCATCGAGATCAGCGGCCCCACCTCCTTGTGGAACACGACGCGCTTTTCCTCGCCATAGCGCGACGCGGAAACGCCGTAACCCACGGC
>JBDHRZ010000235.1:0-5288 GCA_039807845.1 Rhodoferax sp. | reverse complement strand
ACCGTCGACGTACACCGGGATGAGGCCGTTCGGATTGAGCCGCAGATACGCGGGCGACTTGTGCGCATGGTTCTCGCGATCCACCAGCATCAATTCGAACGGCGTCCCGATCTCCTCGAGCACGATGTGCGGCGCCATGCTGGCGTTGCCGGGGAAATAGTGCAGTTGCGGCATGTTCATGTGTGTTTTCGACCGACGCCGCGGATCAGAGCCCGCGATGCGGTGCATCGCAGAAGTCCAGCGCGTGTGATGGCATGCATCGCGCCCACGCCACGGCGCGACCCCGGCTGCGCCTTGCGCCGGGGTCGGAACCTCTGTGGGACCTCACGAGGGTGCGATCCATGTCATCACGCAACCAGGTGGCGCGCCAGGAAGTCCAGCGTACGCTGGCGCGCGAGTGCGGCCGAGGCTGCGTGGTAGGAGGCGCGCTGGTCGCAATGGAAGCCGTGCTCGGCCGCATAAACCTGCACCTCGACGTCCGGGTGCGCCTTGGCAAACGCGCGCACGCCCTCGATCGGAATCGCGTGGTCACGTTCGCCGAAGTGGCACAACACCGGGCAGCGCGGCTGGCGCGCACTCTCGAGCGCGCTCGTCATGCCTCCACCGTAGTAGGGCACGGCGGCCGCAATGCCGGGGAGCAGGCAGGCGCTGCGCCAGGTCAGCAGACCACCCCAGCAGTAGCCCACGACGCCGACCTTGGCCGCGCCCTGGGCGGCGGCGTACGCCAGCGCGGCTGCGACCTCGGCCAGCACACCGGGTGCCGGCAGGCTCTCGGCGGCGCTCTTGAGCGCGATGCCCTGCTGGATGTCGGCCGGGCCGTAGCCGAGTTCGACCCCGCTGCGCACGCGCTGGAACAGGTGCGGCGCCAGCGCCAGATAGCCCTGGCGGGCGAAGTCGTCGGCGACCGAGCGGATATGGCTGTTCACGCCGAAGATCTCCTGCAGCACCACCACCGCGGCGCGTGCCGGTCCAGCGGGCCGGGCCAGATGGCAGGGACTCTCCAGTCCGTCTGCAGCTTTCAGGGTCAGCGTCTCCGACATGGCTCGTGCACTCCTTGCGTCTCGTGGTTGCCGCCGCGCGCAGGACTGCCGCCTGCGCGCACGCCAGGGTGGCAGCATACACGCCTGCGCGCGCTGACCACGCAGCGCTGGCGCACGCAAACCACGAAACGGCCGGCTGCTCACATGGCACGGCCACTTGTTCAATCGGCGCTGTAATCCGGGTCCTGGTGCTGCAGCACCTTGACCAGCCGGTTGCTGGTGTTGCGCAGTCGCTGGGCCAGCAGCTGGGTGAGCTTGACCAGGATCTTGGCGCCGATCGCCGGATGGGTCTGGATCAGTTCGGCGATGGCAGCGCGCGTCAACACGGCGGCACGCACGTCGCCGATCGCGATGCAGCTCGCATAGCGCGGCGCCGAGTCGAGCATGGACATCTCGCCGATCGAAGCTCCCTCCTTGACCACCGCCACGCGCGAGGATACGCCGCTTTGCTCGGAGCGCTTGACCACGTCCACCGTGCCCTCGAGCAGCAGCAGCATCCAGTCGCCCACCTCGCCTTGCGTGATCAGCACCTGGCCGGGCCGCGCGCGCAGCGTCGGCATGCGCTGGCCCAGCGTGTCGGCCTCCGCCGGGGTCAGGTCTTCCAGCAGGGCCGCGGTCTGACGCCAGCGCTCGCCCATGCCGGCGAGGTCGTTGCAGACCCCTTCGACATGCAGACCGGCGCGCTCGAACTGCGCGCGCAACTGCGCCTGGCCGTCGAGTGCCTGATTCATCGCAGGGTAGTCAGCCATGCCGCGATGTCGGAAACCAGCCGGTCGGTGGCTGCCGTCAGGGCGCGCACGCCGCCGGCCGCGTCCGCACTGGGCGCCGGCTGCTGCACCACGAAGCGGCGCTGCGCCAGCACGCGCGCGCCCTCGCCCTCGGGCTGCACCACGGTGGCACTCACGCGCACCAGGCCCATGCTGGAGACCGGGCTGTCGAACACCTGGCTGAATTCGTCGAGTTCAAGTTGCAGCAGGCGCGCCGACTGGCCCGGCACGCGCAGACCGTCGCCCTGGCGCAGCACCAGGCGCTGCTGGCCAAGCGCCTCGCGCAGGCGCTGGCCGAGCAACTGCGCCGGCGGCATGCTCCAGCGTGCCTGCGCATAGGGCAGCAACTGTTGCGCATCGGCGTACGCCAGGCGGTACAGCACTGCGGTGCTGTCCAGCGCGCTGGCGGACTCGACCTCGCCGAGCACGACCGGCGGCAGTGTGGGGGCCGCGGCATCGGGCGCATCGGTGCGCACACCAGGCCCGAAGTCGTACACCAGTGCGCGCACCGGCTTGTCGAACACGCTGCAGGCGCCCAGCGCCAGACACAGCAGCAGCAGCGCGGGCCGCAGCCGGCGCGTGGCCAGGGACGAGAACCCGTTCATGGTTTTCCTTTCGCGGCGGAAAATCCCGGCTCGCCCGGGCCCGGTGCTATCACGCCGTTGCCGAAGATCAGCGACTGCGGGTTGTCGCTGACCGCGTTCACCGCGCGATTGACCTGGCGCGCCGCGCGCGTCGTCTCGTCGCTGGTTCGGTTCAGCCGCGGCAACGTGCCGCCGTTGAAGGACTTGCCGGACTCGGTGAGCGCGAGTGCCCCCTGTGTCAGCGCCGCGGCACTCTCGGTCAGCCGATCGACCGCGCCACCCTTGGCATTGAGCCGTTCGGCCAGTGCGGTGAAGGCAGTCGCAGTACTCCTGAACTCCGCTGCAGTGCGATCGACACTGTCCGCGCTGCGCTGCAACGCCTTCAGGGTCTGGCCGGCATCGTCGACCAGGCGCGGCACGTCGACGCGCTGCGGCCCGAGCTGCGCACTCAGCAGGCCGTCCACGTGGGCAGAGAGCTTCTCGATGCGCTCGGACATCTGCTGGATGCTCACGGCACTCTGGCCGAAGCGTTCGATCGTCGTCATGAGCTGCTGCTGGTTCGCCGGTGCCAGCAGCTGGTTGATGCGCTCGCTGGTCTGCTCGATGCGCTCGAGGATCGCCACGCCCTGGTCGGACAGGCGCGACAGCAGGCCGGCACGCATCGGGATGCGCGCGGGCTGTGCGTCGCTGGTGGCCAGCGGTGTGCGATTGTTGCCTTCGTCGTCGAGCTGCACGAAGGCCAGGCCGGTGACGCCCTGGAAGCCCAGGCTCGCATAGGTTGCCGCCGTGACCGGCGCGCCGTCACTGAGCGACAGGCGCACCAGCACGTTCCCCGCGACCTTGGGATCGAAGCCGATGTCCGTCACCTTGCCCACTGCCACGCCCTTGTAGCGCACCGTGGCCTGCGGCTGCAGGCCATTGACCGGCTGCGCACTGGAGATCTCGTAGACCCGGTGCTCGCCGGTGTCGGTGGTCAGCCACGCCGCCAGCGCGACGAGGAGCGCCGACAGCACGGCGACGAAGAGACCGGCAGCCAGAGCATGCGCCTTGTTTTCCATGGATCGGCCTTTCTACACCGCGAACGGGTATTCGCGCAACAACTCCATTGCACGCTGCCCCCGTTCGCCCAGGAAGAATTCGTGGACGAACGGATGGGGGAACGCGATCACGTCCTTGGGCGAGCCATGCACCACCACCCGCTTGTCCGCCAGCACCGCCACCTGGGTGCTGAGCTCGTACAAGGTGTCCAGATCGTGCGTGACCATCACCACCGTCAGGCCGAGTTCGCGATGCAGCGAGCGCAGCAGCGCGCAGAAGGCGTCGGCACTGTCGGGATCGAGCCCGGCCGTCGGTTCGTCGAGCAGCAGCAGTGGCGGGTCCATGATCAAGGCACGCGCCAGCGCCACCCGCTTGATCATGCCGCCGGAGAGATCCGACGGCATCTTGTGCGCGTGGATCACGTCCAGCCCGACCATCTGCAGCTTGACCAGCGCGGCGTCGCGCACCAGCTCGTACGGCAGCGCCTTGAATTCGCGCAGCGGAAACGCGATGTTGTCCAGCACGCTGAAGGCGGAAAACAGCGCGCCGTGCTGAAACAGCATGCCGACCCGGCTGGCGGCGCCTACGTCGGAGAGTTGCGCCGCCGGCCGGCCAAGCACCGAAACCGAGCCGCGCGCGGGCGTCTCCAGGCCCAGGATGGAGCGCAGCAGCGTCGTCTTGCCGCTGCCCGAACCACCCACCAGCGAAACCAGTTCGCCGCGCTCGATCCGCAGGTCCAGGTTCTCGTGCACCACGATGTCGCGGCCGGCAACGCGAAACACCGACCAGACTCCCTGGATGTCGACCACCGCGGCCGGGCCCGGCGCCGCGCTCACGTCGTCCTCCCGCTGCGGGCCACGCCACGCCAGCGCGCACACGACCGGGGAAGCAGGCGAGCGGCAGCCACGCACGGGCCGTTCATATCCCGACGTCCTTGAACACCACCGCGAACAAGGCATCGACCAGGATCACCACCGTGATGGAGGTCACCACGGAGGCGGTGGTGCCCTCGCCCAGGCTCTCGGTATTGGGTTTCACGCGCAGGCCGTAGTGGCACCCCACCAGCGCGATCAGCACGCCGAACACGACCGATTTGCTGATCGCCAGTGTGAGGTTGGACACCTGCACCGTGTCGGGCAGCGCGCTCAGGAAATAGGCCGGCGTGACGCCGATCGACAGGTCCGCCGACAGGATGCCGCCGAGCAGCGCCGCGAGCATGGTCCAGACGGTGATCAGCGGCATCGCGATCGCCATCGCGATCGCGCGCGGCATGACGAGGCGAAAGCCACGCGCGATGCCCATCACGCGCATCGCGTCGAGTTCCTCGGTCACGCGCATCACGCCGATCTGCGCGGTGATGGTCGAACCCGAGCGCCCGGCCAGCAGGATGGCCGCCAGCACCGGCGCCAGTTCCCGGATCAGCGCGATGCCGAGCACGTCGACGATGAAGGCATCGGCACCGAATTTGCGCAACTGCTGCGACATCAGGTAGGCCAGCACGACGCCGATCAGGAAGCCGACCAGCGCGGTGATCGGCATCGCGGTGGCGCCGATGCGATAGAGCTGCCCGGAGACGTCGCGCCAGGGCCCGTCGCGCGGTGCGCGCAGCAGCCGGACGACATCGAGCAGCAACTGCCCGATCAGGCGCAGCAGGTCGCGCCCGTGCTCCACCACCTGGTAGACGCGCTCGCCCAGGGCGAGGAAACGCTGCAGCAGGCTGCGCCGGTGCGGCTTCGGATGCGGCACGGAAAACCGCGCCACGCGCTCGAGCACGGCGCGCTGCGCCGGCAGCATCTGCACCTGCGCCGGCCACTGACGCCCCCACGCGTTCCACAACAGTTGGGCGCCGGTGTGGTCGA
>JBDHRZ010000234.1:0-5294 GCA_039807845.1 Rhodoferax sp. | reverse complement strand
CAATCTCCTCTTCATCCAGGGGTTGAACAAATGTTCTGCAAGCCTTGCTGTGCCGATTGCACATCCTGTACTCGCGAAGGGATCGTGAACATCATGCGCACACGGAAACGTCTCCAGAAAAAATGCTCAATCGGTCGCCTTGAAACCAGAGATCTTCACGGCCTCTGACCAACGCGGGGACTCATCGCGATAGAAGGTCCTGAACTCCTCGGACGAACTCGGCAGAGGCTCGAAGTCCCGCGGAAACCAGCGATCCTTGATCTCTTTGCTTCTCAGGATCTTGGTGAATTCGGCGTTGAGTCGGGCAACCACAGCATCCGGCGTGCGTGCCGGCGCAGCGATACCCGCCCAGATATAGATTTCCAGATCCGGATAACCAAGTTCGCGGAACGTCGGCACGCTGGGCAGGTGCGGCGAGCGCTTGGGCGTGGTGATGGCCAGCACTTTGATCTTACCGGCTTCCACGTGCTGCTTGACCGCCATCATCGGCAGGAATGCGACTTGCACGGTGTTTGCGAGCAGGGCAGTGACTACCGGCGGCGTGCCTGTGTAGGGTACGTGGAGCATGTCGATGCCTGCACGGTCGTTCAGGATGACGCCGGCGAAGTGCGAGGTGTTGCCAGCCGTGAACGACGCAAACGAGACCTTCCCCGGGTTGGCCTTGGCCCACCGCACGAATTCGGCCAGGGTACCGGCGGGAACGGCGGAATTCACCGCCATCACCATCGATGCACCCAGCAGGTTGGTCACCGGCTTGAAATCCCTATCCGGGTCATAGGACAGGTTGGTACGGGTATGCGGATTGATCGTGAACATGGTGGTGTTGCACACCAGCAGCGTGTAACCATCGGCCGGCGCGTTCTTCACCGACTCGGCAGCGATGATGCCCGAACCACCGGGCTTGGCTTCGAGCACGAGAGGCTGCCCGGTGTTCCCTTTGAAAAATTCTCCGACCTCGCGCAGGTGCGTCTCCACGGTATTGCCGGCTGCGTACGGCAACATCATGCGAATCGGGCGATCTGGAAACGACTGCGCGTGGACACCTGGAAGGGCGAGCCCCAGCGACCCGACACCGATGGTCTTGAGTAGGCTGCGTCGCTGCATATCCGTCACTCCTTGTGCAATTCTCACGGTCATGGGCAGGAACGGCCGCGGCAGCCCGCATCCCACCCGTTGTCGATTGCCTCGCGTCACGGAGCGTCCTCCTCGAGATCGATCTCGAGCGTCTCCCCGATGCGGCTGGCCATCATGTAGAAGCCGATGATCATGAGCAACTCCACGATCTGGCGGTGGGTGAGCATCGCCGCGACACGCTCGAACACGGCCTGAGGCGCCTTGACTTCGCGCACCACCGCGTCCGTGAATTGCAACACGGCGCACTCCTTCTCGTCGAAGGCATCGATGCGCATCGGAGTGTCGATGCCCACAACCACCGCGTCAACCTTCTGCGCCGCAAGGCCGATCCGGGCGGCCGCCTTGCGATGCTGCACCACTTCATAGTTCGCGCCACACAGGGCCGCCGTGCGCAGGATCACCAGCTCGCGCAGCCCCGCGTCGATGGAAGAAGCGGTGAGCAGCGAACGCCCGAGCCCGAGGAAACTGATGGCTGACTCATCGGCGTGGCCGATCAGGCCGTACATCTTCAGTGGGCGTCGACCCTGCATGGTCTGCGCCAGTGCGGGGGAAGCCTGGCTGAAGTCGAAATAAGGAATGCGTGCCATGGTCGATCTCCGTGGTATCAGTCAGGCCATACCGCGCGCCGCGGCATCCTTGCCCTTGTCGCGCACCTTCTCGCTGAGCGTCGAGGTGTCGATGATCTCGCCACCCTGCTGCAGCGTATGCGCGTGACAGAGCTGGTGCAGTGCAAACGCCTGGTCGGCCGCGTTCTGCTGCCCGGCGATGTCCAGCGAGCGGTTGATCGCCTGCTTGGTCATCTTCACCGCGAACAAGGGCTTGGACGCGATCTTGCGTGCCAGCGCGAGCGCCGTCTCGTCGAGTTGCTCGCGCGGCACGACGTGGTTCACCATGCCCAGCCGATGCCCCTCGGCGGCACTCCAGGCATCCGCCGTGAGCAGGAACTCCTTCGCCTTGCGCGCACCGAGTTCCCAGGGGTGCATGAACCACTCGACACCGCACACGCCCATGGTGACGGTGAAGTCGTGGAAGGTGGCGTCCTCGCTGGCCACGATCAGGTCGCAGGCCCAGGCGATCATGATGCCCCCGGTCACGCACTTGCCCTGCACTGCGGCGATGGTCGGCTTGGGCAGGTCGCGCCAGCGCCGCACCATCTGCAGGTAGATCTCCTGCTCGCGCGCGAAGCGGTAGTGCGCACCGGACTCGCTGAAGCCGCCCCAGGTGGAGACGACCGGGAAATCCTTGCCCAAGCGCGAATTCACCTGGTCACTGCGAAACGCCTTGATGTCGTGGCCGGACGAGAAGTGCGGCCCGGCGCCCCCGAGGATGATGACGTGCACGCCGTCGTCCTGCGCGGCGGTGTCCAGCGCCGCATTCAGGTCGTAGGTCATCTGCAGGTCCTGCGCGTTGCGCACTTCCGGGCGGTTCATGCGAATGCGCACGATTCCCGGCTCGAGGTCCTCGTACGTCACGGTGGCAAAGGTCTTCATGGTTGCTCCACTGTCTGAAAGCGCGGGGCACGCTTTTCCATGAACGCGCGCACACCCTCGCGGAATTCGTCGGTGCCACTGCAGGTCAGAAATGCCGCGCGCTCGGCGTCGAGTTGCGCGGCGAGCGAGCGCGTCGAACTCGCCTGCAGCAATTGGCGGATCTGCGCCGCCGATTCCGACGCATTCGCGCACAACTGCGCAACCACCGCCTCGGTGCGCACCTGCAGCATCTCGTCGGGCACGACTTCGGTGACCAGGCCGTTGGCAAGCGCCTGCTGCGCGGTCATCGGCTCGCCCATCATGAGGAGCGCGAACGCCCGGCGCGGTCCGACCAGCCGCGGCAGGTAGTAGGTGCATCCGCCATCCGGGGACGTCCCCAGTTGCCGATAGGCCAGATTGAACTTCGCCGTCTCTGCTGCCAGGATAACGTCGGCATTGAGCATCAGCCCCAAACCGCCGCCTGCGACCGCGCCATGCACGCTGGCCACGACCGCCGCCCTGCCCTGTGCCAGCGCACGCACGAACGCGTGAAAGCCGTCGAGGATGGGGCCGATGTCGTCCGGCGCGCCCCCCATGTGCGCCACGTCCCCGCCGACCGTGAACGCAGGCCCGATCGCGCGCAGCAAGATGACCTTGGCGCGCGTGGCGGCCACGCCCGCGGCCAGTTCGCCCATGCGCCTGGCCATCGCCAGGTCGATCGCGTTGCGCCGGCCCGGCCGGTTGAGCGTGATCTCGAGCACGTCGCCGCGCTCGGCCAGCAGCACGAGTTCACCTGAATCGTCCGCTGGCGCTGGCGTGCTGGAAGGCAGCGCCATGCGTCAATCCTCGAACGAGTCGTACATCCCGGCGACGACGTTCACGTACTGCTCGCTCATGTTGGTGACCACCGCCTTGACCGAAGTCTCCTCGTTGAGCATCCCGATCACCTGGCCCGTGGGCATGCTGATCAGCGCGCCGGCACCCTCGTCGGGCCCGAGCCGGCCGGAGTTGGCTGCCCGGTCGATGCGCCGGCGATACGCACGCGTGGCGATGGTCTGCAAGGGATTGGGCAAGGTCGGCGGAGCGCCCTCGCGCTCCCATTCGTTCACCCAGGCAGTGCGCAGAAAGCGACACGGCTTGCCGGTGAAGGCCTTGGTACGCACGGTGTCCTCCGACGAGGCGCGCAGCAGTTTCTTGCGGATGATGGGCGTGCACTCCGACTCGACGGTTGTCAACCAGACCGTGCCGCACCACACGCCAGCCGCACCCAGCGCCATCGCGGCGGCCATCTGGCGGCCATCGGCAATGCCGCCGGCGGCCAGCACCGGCAGCGGGGCCACGGCGTCGACGACCTGGGGCCAGAGCACCATGGCACCGATCTCACCGGTGTGGCCGGCGGCCTCGTAGGACTGCGCGATCACGATGTCCACCCCGGCGTCGCGGTGCTTCATCGCATGCTTGGCGCGTCCTGCGAGTGCGGCCACATAGCGGCCCTGCTCATGCGCCTTCTCCACCACCCACGACGGCGGGGTGCCGAGCGCCGAGACCAGCAGCCGGCAGCGCGACGAGAACACCTGCTCCAGCACACCAACCGCCTGTTGCGCCGTGTAGCGCTGGCCGCCGGCGAACTCGGCCGATTCCTCCCGGTCCCAGCCCTCGAACTCGGGCACCTCGTAGCGCACCATCATGTCGTCCAGGAAGGTCTTGTAGACCTGCGGGATGCGCGCGCGCGCATCCTCCACGTCCAGGCCGCCGGTCTCCGAGCCGACATAGCGCTCGGGCATCAACAGGTCGATGCCATAGGGCTTGTCGCCCAGTTGCTCCTCGATCCAGCGGATGTCGGTGGCAATCGTCGCATCGTCGTGCAGGGCGGCGCCGTACACACCCAGGCCGCCGGCCTTGCCGAGCGCCACCACCACGTCGCGACAGTGGGAAAAACCGAATATGGGAACTTCCATCCCCATCTTGTGAAACAACTCGTGCATGCAACCTCCATCTGTCCGTTCGAGCCACTGGTGCAGTGCACAACACTGCACCAGACAATCACGTGCTCTTCATGGGAGCACCAGGCGACGCGTCGCCTCCAGGCACCGCGGCCCACTCGCGCTCCTGCAGGGTCCTCCACTGCACCTTCCCGCTGGCCGACTTGGGCAACTCCGCGACGAACTCCACCTGCCGCGGCACCTTGTAGGCCGACATCTGGCTGCGCGCCCAGGCGATCAGGTCGCTGCCGGTGGGCTTGGGGTCGAGTCCACCCTTGAGCACGACCACCGCCTTCACCGTCTCTCCACGATGCGGGTCGGGCGCCGCGATGATGCAAAGCTCGTGGATCGCCGGGTGCTGATAGAACAGCGCCTCCACCTCGGCCGGCCAGACCTTGAAGCCCGAGGCATTGATCATGCGCTTCATCCGGTCGACCATGAAGAAGTAGCCGTCCTCGTCGACGTAGCCCAGATCACCGGTGCGCAGACAGCGCCGGCCCTCGAACTCGAGGAACACTTCTGCCGTGGCGGCCTCGTCGTTCCAGTAGCCCAGGAACAGTTGTGGTCCGCTGATGATGATTTCCCCGACCTCGTTGGCCGGCAATTCCTCCAGCGTTCACTGATCGATCACGCACGAATGCGTGTTGAAGATCGGAATTCCCAGGCTCTGCGCCTTGGCCCGCTGCGGCGGGTTGATGTGCGACGGGCC
>JBDHRZ010000233.1:0-5348 GCA_039807845.1 Rhodoferax sp. | reverse complement strand
GCAACGCACGCTGGATCGGCTCGCGCAGGCGTGGCAGGGCCTCGATCAGCAGGTCCTGTTGCGGCAGCGGGTAGCGCTGGGGCGCCAGCAGTTCGAGCACGCGGCTCACGTCGTGCACCAGGCCCTCGCGGACCACACCCAGGCGCCCTCCGTTGAATCGGCAGATTTTCATGGTTGGCAGTTCGTGCAGTTGTCCAGGCCACGCGGCGCGACACGCGGGCGGCGCTGGCGACTCATTGGACGGCGTGTTCCTCGCGCAGGTAGCCCATGGAAGCCAGGAACTCGCGGTCGGTCATCATGAACAGCACCGCGTCGTCCGACGCCGCGGTGTGGCTGACCCAGTTCCAGTGCGGCAGCGTGAACACGTCGTGCTCCGACCAGTCGAGCGTGGTGTCGCCGACACGGCTGCGGCCGCGCCCGCGCACGACCACGCAGATCGCATTGCTCGTGCTGCGGCCGGGCTGCGTGCTGCGCCCGCTGGCGCAGGCCAGCAGATAGCAGTCCACCGTCGGCATCACGGCGCCGCCGGAGCGGCCATCGACATAGCGCAGCCAGCGGCTCCCATCGGCACGCGGCACGGCACCCGCCAGCGCTGCCTGCGCGTTCCGCCAGGAGTAGCAGTACGGGTTGGGAGCCGCATGACCCGCGACGGGCGAGGAGTCTGGCGCGAGCAGGGCCATCTCGGCTCTCGCCAGCGCCGGCCGCGTCGGCGGCGGATCGAACCGCTCGGCGCCTGGTCCGGCGACTTCGAAGAACACGCTGTCCAGATGGCCGAGCAAGGGCACGTCCAGGCCGTCGAACCAGACCAGGCGTTCGCTGCCCTGGTGCACATGTTCGTGCCAGGTCCAGGCCGGCGTGAGCACAAGGTCGCCTTCGGCCATCGGGCACGGATGGCCGTTCACGTTGGTCACGGCACCACGACCCGACATCACGAACCGGATCGCCTGCACGCTGTGCCGGTGCGCGCGCGCCACCTCGCCCGGCAACAGGGTCTGCAGGCCGCCGAGCAGGTTGGTCGTGGTCGCGGCGCCACCGCCGAAAGCCGGGTGCGTGAGCAGCAGCACGCGGCGTTCCGCGTCCTCCATCGAGACCTCGCGCGAGGCGCGCTCGACCAGCGGCAACATGTCGCGCCAGGCCCACCGCATGGGAGCGTCGATGGCCCTGGGTTCGCGCGTGGCGATGCGCTGGTACCGGTCCCACAGCGGCTGCGCATGACGCTCGGCCAGCGCGGCAGTGATGCCGGCGTAGTCTGGCTTGGTCGTGCTCACGTCCATCGTGTCTCCGGTGTGCCGGCGAAAACCGGCATCGAGTTCTTGTCGTGGTCGGCCAAGGCCGACACTGATCTCTGTCGCAGATCAAGGCGCAGTCTAATGGGTTGCCATATAAGCCACAAGCAATTCAATTTATCATCGATATCAACGTCGTGAATATCAGGGCCAGGACCCGCTCGCGGCGCAACCGGACACAGCGGGCCGGCGCGTGGAACTGAACAAGCTCGACCTCAACCTGCTCAAGACCTTCGACGCCATCCACCGCCACAACAACCTGTCGGCGGCGGCGTCCGAACTGGGGCTCACGCAGCCGGCCCTGAGCGCGGCGCTCAAGCGGTTGCGCGCGCGCTTCGACAACCCCCTGTTCGTGCGCACCGCGCACGGCATGCGGCCGACGCCGCACGCGGACACGATCGCCTCCAACGTCAGGCGTGCCCTGGACATCCTGCGCGATGTCGACCACGGCGCCAGTTTCGCGCTCGACACGACCACGGTGCACTACCGCATCTACATCAATGACGTCGGGATGCTGATCGTCATGCCGCACGTGCTGCGCCACGTCAGCGAGCACGCGCCCAATGCCAGGATCAGCATCATCGACCTGCGGCCCAACGAAGTGATCGAGGCGCTGGACAACGGCACAGTCGACCTCGCGATCGGCTATTTCGTCGGGATGCCGAACTGGGCACGCCAGCAGACGATCCGCCGCACGACCTACGTCTGCGCGGTGCGCAGCGGCCACCCCGACATCCGCACCGGCCTGTCGATCGAGCAGTTCCTGCGCGCCCGCCACGCCGTCTACACGACCAGCGGATCACCCCATGGCGTGGTGGACGAGACGCTCTCGCGCATGAACCTGTCGCGCAACATCGCCTTGCGCGTGCCGCGCTTTGCCGCACTGCCGTTCCTGATCGCGCACTCCGACCTGCTGGTGACGATCCCGGAGGACCTCGGACACCTGTTCAACCGCCTGATCGACATCCAGTTGTTTGCTCCACCGGTGCCGCTGGGCCGGTTCGAGATCAAGCAGTACTGGCACGAGCGCCACCACGCGGAGCCTGCCTACCAGTGGTTGCGCACGGTGGTGCAGAAGGAAACCCAGCGCGCGACGCGCGCCAGACCGCGCAAGCCGCCCGGGTGAACGCCCCGGCACGGGCGCGATTCACCGCGTCACTTGTCAGAGCAGCGGCACGCCGGTGCGCTCCTGCACCTGTGCGCGCGTCACCTCGGGCGCCAGTTCGACCAGCCGCAGGCCCTCGGGCGTGACGTCCAGCACCGCCATGTCGGTGATGATGCGGTTGACCACCCCGACACCGGTCAGGGGCAAGCTGCATTCGGGCAGGATCTTCAGGTCGAAACCGCCATCCTTCCTGCGCGCGACGTGCTCCATCAGCACGATCACGCGCTTGACGCCGGCCACCAGGTCCATCGCGCCACCCATGCCCTTGACCATCTTGCCCGGGATCATCCAGTTGGCCAGGTCGCCCTTGGCGCTGACCTGCATCGCCCCCAGGATCGAGAGGTTGATCTTGCCGCCGCGGATCATCGCGAAGCTGTCGTGACTGCCGAAGATCGAGGTGCCGGCCATGGTGGTGACCGTTTCCTTGCCGGCGTTGATCAGGTCCGCATCCACCTCGTCCTCGGTGGGGAACGGGCCGATGCCGAGCATGCCATTTTCCGACTGCAGCCACACCTCGATGCCCGCGGGCACGTGGTTGGCGACCTTGGTCGGGATGCCGATGCCCAGGTTCACGTAGAAGCCGTCCTGCAGTTCGCGGGCGGCGCGCGCCGCCATCTGATCTTGGTTCCAGGCCATGGTGTCCTCCGGTATGCGTGATGTGCGCCGCGCTCAGGCCGCAGCCTGCTGGCGGATGGTGCGTTTCTCGATGCGCTTGAGCGGTTGCGCATTGAGCACGATGCGGTGCACGTAGATGCCCGGCAGGTGCACCGCGTCGGGCGCGATCGCCCCGTTCTCGACGATCTCCTCCACTTCCACCACGGTGATGCGGCCCGCCATCGCCGCCGCCGGATTGAAGTTGCGCGCGGTGTAGCGAAACTGCAGGTTGCCCGCCTTGTCGGCGCGGTGCGCCTTCACCAGCGAGACGTCGGGCACCAGGGAGCGCTCCATCACGTAGGTGTGGCCGTCGAACTCGCGCAGTTCCTTGCCTTCGGCGACGATCGTGCCGACGCCGGTCTTGGTGAAGAAGGCCGGGATACCCGCGCCACCGGCGCGCAGCTTTTCTGCCAGCGTGCCCTGGGGCGTGAATTCGAGCTCGAGTTCGCCGGCCAGGTACTGGCGCTCGAACTCCTTGTTCTCGCCGACGTAGCTCGAGATCATGCGCTTGATCTGGCGCGAATCGAGCAAGCGGCCCAAGCCGACGCCATCGATGCCGCAGTTGTTGGAGACCACCGTGAGGTTCTTCACCCCACTGTCATGCAGGGCCTCGATCAGCATCTCGGGAATGCCGCAGATGCCGAAGCCACCGACGGCCAGCAACTGGCCGTCCTTCACGATGCCTTCGAGCGCCTTGGCGGCAGAGGGAAAGATCTTGTTCACGCACATCTCCTTGATGGTCAGGCCGCAAACGACAGGGCGCAGCGGCATGCGCATTATTCCCCACTCCGTTTCCCACATCGGGGCTGCCGGCGGCAGCAGGTGGCGCCACCGGCAGGATCAGGACGAAATCGCCGCTCGGTCGCGGCACCCGCCCGCGCAGGTGCGAAGCCTGCAACCGGGGCGCACTGCACCGGGACGGTGATAGCATGCCCGAGTCCGTCCACGTTGCTCAATGCAGTGTGTCGCACTGCACCTGTCAGGAGAGCCCCCCATGACGCGCTACCCCGCTCCCACACTCGAGGACCTGCCCCAGGACATCCGGGAGCGCATCCTGCAGGTGCAGGAAAAGAGTGGCTTCATCCCGAACGTGTTCCTCGGCCTGGCGCGCCGCCCCGCCGAGTGGCGCGCATTCTTCGCCTACCACGACGCCCTGATGCTGCGCGAGGACTCCAACCTCACCAAGGGCGAGCGCGAGATGATCGTCACCACCACCAGCGCAGCCAACAACTGTCTGTACTGCGTGGTCGCGCACGGGGCGATCCTGCGCATCTACGAGAAGAAGCCGCTGGTGGCCGACCAGGTCGCGGTGAACTATCGCAAGGCCGACATCACGCCGCGCCAGCGCGCCATCCTGGATTTCGCGATGAAGGTCTGCCGGCATTCGGACGAACTGAACGACGCCGACTTCGAGGCGCTGCACGCGCACGGTCTGAACGACGAGGACATCTGGGACATCGGTGCGATCACCGCGTTCTTCGGCCTGTCCAACCGCATCGCCAACATGAGCGGCATGCTGCCCAACCCCGAGTTCTACCTGCTGGGCCGCACGCCGCGGCAGAAGTAGCCGGCAGAAGTAGCCGGCAGCAGTCAGATTGCCGCTCGCACGGGGCAGGCCGTGCCTCGGCGTCAGGCAACCTGCGCGCGCAACCAGTCGGGCAGGGGCGCAGCCCTGCCGCTGGCGGCATCGACCCAGACCATGGTCGCACCGCCGTCGGCGTGGATCAGCCCGGGCTGATCGGCCCGCTCGATCGTCACCCAGGTCTCGTAGGAAGAACGTCCCACGTTGCTGGTGTACAGCGTGAGGCGCAGTTCGCCCGGGTAGGCCAGTTCGCGATGGAAGTTGCAAAACGCGTTCACGACCAACGTGTTGCCACCGTCGCGGCTGACGCCGCCGCAGGCGGACGTCAGCCAGTCGATGCGGCAGGTCTCCATGTAGCGGAAGTAGTTCGCGTTGTTCACGTGGCCCAGCGCGTCCATGTCACCCCAGCGGATCGCTAAGCCGGTCGCGTAGACCCGCTTCCTGTGTTCGGGCAGCGCGAACCTCATGCCGAGAATCCGTCGTCGGCCGCGATCACGGCACCATTGATGAAGTGGCTCTCCCGGGCGCACAGCGTGACCAGGATCGCGTCCAGATCCTCGACCTGGCCGACGCGCTTGCGCGGCAGCATCTGCACCAGCGTGCGCCCCTGATCGGTCTCCCAGTGGTGGTGGTTGAGCTCGGTATCGATGTACCCCGGGCA
>JBDHRZ010000232.1:0-5356 GCA_039807845.1 Rhodoferax sp. | reverse complement strand
TGTAGGGCACGCGCGCAACCAGGCTGGCCGTGATGCCGCCGAACACGCCGACCTTGGCCTCGGGAAACAAGAACTGCGCGGTGTCGTCGACAATGCACAGATCGCTCATCATGGTGAGCGTGAAGCCGGCGCCCACCGCCCAGCCGGAGACGGCCGTGAGCAAAGGCTTGTCGACCTGCACGCCGACGTTGGGCACACCCTTCCAGGCTTCCTTGGACGGATCCGCCAGATCGGCACCGGCGCAGAAGTGCTCGCCGTCGGCCGCCAGCAGCGCCACCCGCTCCGGGCCGCTGGCAAAGCGGCTCCAGGCCTGATGCAGCAAGGCACTCATCTCGGCATTGAGGGCATTGCGCGCCTCGGGCCGGCGCAAGGTGATCAGGGCAACGTGACCCTGGACTTCATAACTTACGAGACTCATGACTTCCTCCATACGGCACGGGCGTCGGCAACCAGCACCGAAGCGCCCTGGACCATCACCGGATTGGCTTCGCATTCGGCCAGACGCGCGCCGAGCTGCACCGCCATCTGACCCATGCGCCAGATCAGGTCGACCAGCTTGACCAGATCCGCCGCGGGCCGGCCGCGAAAGCCAGTCAGCAATGGATAGAGCCGCAGCCGGGACAGCGCCTCGCCGATCTGGGCCTGATTGGCCGTGGCAGGCAACAACGCCGTATCGCGCTGCAGTTCGACCAGGGTACCGCCAAACCCGAACATCAGCATGGGCCCGAACTGCTCGTCCCAGTGGGTACCCACGAGCAGTTCGGCGTCGGCCCGGGCCATCTGCTGGACCAGGCAGCCATCGAAGCCGGCACCCGGCACCTTGGCCACCGCCGCCTGCAAGGCCGCGAAGTGCCGGCGCACGCCGGCTTCGTCGGCCACCCCGACCACCACACCGCCGATGTCGCTCTTGTGACTGATCTGCGCCGACACCACCTTCATCACCACTGGGTAGCCAATGGCAGCCGCGACGCGCACCGCGGCGTCGGCCGAATCGGCCACTTCGCCGCGCGTGACGGGAATCCCGACCGCGGCAAACAGTTGCTTGGCCTGGTGTTCGGCGATCAAACCGTCATCGAAGGTCCGTGTGATGGCCTCCAACTGGCCCGATGCCACCGGCTGCGGCGCCTGCGGCGGCGCAGCGAGCGCATGCTCCCGCTGCGCCGCGAGCCGATCGGACAGGAAGCGCACTGCCTGCTCGACCGATGCGAAGCTCACCTGAGCGTGGGCGCGCATCACCGCTTCGGCCTCGGCGCCGCTGCTGCTGGCCGCATTGACGAACAGCAAGGGCTTGCCACTCAGACGGTTGACCGCCTGCACCGCCGCGGCAGCACCGGCCATGTCGGGTTGCGTGGTCATCACGTAAATGCCCGCACCCACCTCCGGATCGGCCATCATGGTGACCAGCACATCCTGCAGCCAGTTCGCGCGTGCGCTGCGGTAGGAGCCCGGAACGGCGCCGAGATCGAACGGCACGTGGGCACAACTCTGCGGCATCAACGGCTCCAGCGCCTGCACCGTGGCAGAGCCCAGGGACGCCACCTGGAGCTGGCCTTCTGCCACCTGGTCGCAGGCCACCGCACCCCCGCCTCCGGAGCCGGACATGACCGCCACCTTGGCACTGGATGGCGCGGGCAGGGTCGACCAGGCCGCGGCATGCACGACCAGGTCCAGGTAGTCATCGACCACGACGGCGCCGGCGCTGCGCACGACCGCCGCGAACGACTGGTAGGAACCGGCCATGCTCGCCGTGTGCGATTGCACGGCGCGGGTACCGGCATCGGTGCGGCCGGCCTTCACCAGCAATACGGGCTTGCCTGCCGCACGCGCCTGCAGCAGCAAGGAGCGGAAGCGGGACGGGTCCTTCAACCCTTCGACATACAGCGCGATCACCTGGCTGTGCGGGTCGGCAATGGCGTACTCGAAAAAATCGCACACCTCCAGATCGGCCTGGTTGCCCAAGGAGACGCAGAAGCTCAGCCCCACACCGAGGTCGCAGGCGCGCGCCAGCATGGCACCGGCCAGCGCGCCACTCTGGCTGATCAGCGCGATGCGTCCGCGCGTCAACACGTCGCTGCGCATCAGGGCCTGCGAATTGAGCAGGCACAGATCGGCATGGCTGTTGAAGTACCCCATGCAGTTGGGGCCGATGATGCGCACGCCACCGGCACGGGCGATCGCTACCAGTTCGTCCTGCAAGGCGCGCCCTTCCTCGCCCGCTTCGGCAAACTGCGAGGTCACCATCAGCACGCCCTTGACACCGGCACGCACGCAGTCCTGCATCGCCGCCACCGCGCGCTCATGAGGCACCGCCAGCACCGCGACGTCGACCGGCTGCCCGATCGCCTCGACCGAGGCGAACGAAGCGACCCCTTGCACCGACGCACTGCGCGGATTGACCGCGTAGACGGCGCCGGCATAGTGGAACTTGCGCAGCAGCGCCAGGATGCTGCCGCCCCACTTGGCCGTGTCGTCCGAGGCCCCGACGATGGCCACGGAGCGTGGGTCGAGAATCGCCGTCAGCGCTTGGTCCTGATCCATCGCACTCACTGGGCTACCCTCCTTGCTGTGCACTGCGGCTCTCATTCGGTCACCGTGATGTTGTTGTCCCTGATCACCTTGCCGTAGGAATCATATTCCGCGTCCCACAGCTTGCGAAACTCGGCTGGATTCAGATACGCAGGCGTCATCGCATAGGGGCGCATCTTGGACTGGACCTCCGGGTTCTTGAGGGCTTTCTCGAACTCCACCGCCAGTTTTTCCACCACGGCCGGCGGCGTGCCCTTGGGCGCGAACGCACCGAACCAGGTGCCATCCTTGTTCACCTGGGGCAACTTCGACTCGCCGATCGCCGGCACGTTCGGGAAATCTGCCATGCGCTTGTCACCGAATACCAGCAGCGCACGCGCCTTGTCCTGCTTGACGTATTGCAGCATGGTCACGTCGAAGGAGACATCGACGCGCCCGGCAAGCAGATCGGCGACGATGTCGGCGGCGCCCTTGTACGGAATATGGTTGAGCTTGATGCCCCAGGCACTCTCCAGCATCACGCCAGCCAGATGGCCCTGCGAGCCGACACCCGAGGTGGCATACGTCACCTTGCCCGGATTGGCCTTGGCGTAAGCGATGAATTCCTCTGCGGTCTTCGCAGGGAACTGGCTGGCCACGACCAGCACCGACTTGAACTCGCTCAGCCGCGCGATCGGGATCAGATCCTTGTGCGTGTCGTAGGGCAGTTTGCGCAGATGCGGCGTGATCGCCATGATGCCGACCGGTCCGATGAACAGCGTGTAGCCATCGGGCGCGCTGCCGGCCGTCGCCGCCGCAGCGATCGAACCGCCGGCCCCGGTCCGGTTGTCGACGATGAACGGCTGGCCGGTGGATTTCTGCATGTCCTGCGCCATGACACGCGTGACGATCTCCATGCCACCGCCAGGGGCAAACGGATACACGATCCGCACCGGCTTGCTGGGAAAGGCCGTCTGGGCCTGGACGCTCGCGCCGGCCAGCGCGGCGAATGCGGCAATGGATTGAATCAACAGCTGCGAGAACTTCAGACGCATGGTCGGGTCACCTCAATGATGAATGGGCAATGGATACATGCCGATGGCCGATCGGCGCCGGATCTGATCCTGGCAACCCCGGCATGCGCAGCGGAGCAGCGGGCAGACCGGTGGAGTGTCTTTCGATTACATTGATCTGTAAAATTGAAAATTCGAATTGATTTATTCAATTTATCTATGAGACCAGACCTCCAGAGGCTGCAGGCGTTCCGGCGCGGTCTTGCAGGGCCAATCCATCAAAAATACACCAGCCCTCTCCCCATGATCCGACCGTGTCGAAGGTCTTCGACCGCAGAAAATATTTCATCGAATTGATATCGATTTGTGACCAGTGCTGCCATATTCATCGCCCCGTTCACCTGCCATTCCAGGAACCTGTTCAAGTCGCACTGCGTACAACCGCCTGCCATCGTTCCGATCAAACGCTTCTGTTGAGAAAGCAGTTGCATCAAATTGGTCTCCACCGGCGCGTGGGGAACACCCAACAGCAGGATATTCCCACCTCTGCGCACACCCACCTGTCCATCGCGCGCCATCGCAATCGCCTGGTTCGTTGTCGTCGCAGTCGAGACACAGTCAAGAACGCAATCGACCCCGAGACCACCGATGGACAACTTCCTGACGGCCACGACAGGATCATTCATCTTTGAATTCACAACGTCGGTTGCCCCCAATCGCCGGGCAAAATCCAGTTTGGCATCGTCGATGTCAACCGCGATGATCTGAGGACGCTTGGTCGCCACAGCGCCCAAGAGCCCTGCCAGCCCTACGCCCCCAACGCCGATGATGGCCACTGATTGCGCATCCTGGAGTTCAGGGGTCTTGAGAAAAACCCCGGCTCCAGTGGGAACAGGGCAACCCAGAATGGCGACTTCATCAAACTGATGCTTCTTCTCCTTCAAAGGGAAAACAAATGATTCATCAACCCTGACGCGGTCGGCCCAGGTGTATACGTAGGGCGCCCGATAGATTTCATTGCCAACCTTCACCTCTGCAACCTCTGGAGCTCTCCCGTTTGCATCGAACTCCGGAATCCATGTCAGCAACACGGAGTCGCCCTCTTTGACTCGCGTGACCTTCGATCCGATACCCGTAACCGTCCCGAGCCCCTCGTGGCCAAACAGCATCGGATTATTGAAGTCCATATTCATCAACAGTAACTGGCTGCGGCAAAGGCCAGTTGTCTTCATCTCGACATTGACCCAATGATCGACCGGATCCGGCAACGGAGCCTCCCGCATCTCCAGCGGAGCTCTGGGTTTTGGCTGAACTACTAGATTTGACATCGCCGCCATGGTAAATCTCCAATAATGAATTCTCAGAAATGATCGTCAACCGTGAACTGAACGTCCTGCGCATCTTGGCTCGGCATGTTTCCCTTCGGCAACCATATCGCATCCCAAGAAAGAAAACAGGTCAGCGAAAGTTTGCAAGGATCCGCTGAACGTTGCCCCGAGGGCACGACGCCGATCCACCGAATCAATCAACAAATGAACGGAAATCAACTGCCATTGATCCAGACGGCCTTGGTTTCCAGATAGGGATCGAGGCTCTCGACTCCCAGCTCTCTGCCGACACCACTGACGCCGTATCCGCCGAAGACGCCATTTCGAATACCGGCGGGCATCGTGAAGGTCAGTTGCGGGTGGAAGGAGGCGTTTGGGGAACCGTTCACCAAAGTACTCAGGGAAACTGCCGCATCCGAGGAAAGGCAAATTGACTTCGGCTGCGTCCTTGATTCTGGCGGGTTCAGCATCTCTTACGACGCATCTGGCGAGCCAACAATCAGCCACAGC
>JBDHRZ010000231.1:0-5394 GCA_039807845.1 Rhodoferax sp. | reverse complement strand
CTGGCACGGGACGGCGCGACCATCGAGGTCGACGCCGGCGAATACCTGGGTGACGTGGCGGTCTGGACGCAGAACGACCTCACGATCCGCGCAGTGGGGGGCCGCGCGGTGCTCAGGGCGCAGCGGCAGGCGGCCGAAGCAAAGGCGATCTGGGTGATGCGCGGCGGCACGATCACCATCGAAGGCTTCGACTTCCGGGAGGCACAGGTGCCCGACCACAACGGCGCAGGGATCCGGCTGGAGACCGGGCGTCTGCGCGTGCGCGACTGCCGCTTCATCGACAACGAAAACGGCATCCTGACGAGCAACCGCGCCGACGTGGAACTCGACATCGCAGACAGCGAGTTCGCGCACAACGGCTACGGCGACGGCCAGTCGCACAACCTGTACGTGGGCGCGATCGCACGACTCTCGGTCACCGGCAGCTACTCCCACCACGCGATCGTGGGCCACCTGCTCAAGAGCCGCGCCGCGCGCAACGACATCCGCTACAACCGGTTGGCCGACGAACCGGGCGGGCGTGCCAGCTACGAACTGGAGTTTCCCAACGGCGGCGTCGCCATCGTGGTCGGCAACGTCATCGCGCAGGAGCCCACGACCGAGAATCCGAACATGGTCTCGTATGGCGCGGAGGGCTACCGGTGGCCGGTGAACACGCTGGTGCTGGTGCACAACACGCTGGTCGATCGCCGCGGCCAGGGTGGTGTGTTCCTGAAGGTCAAGCCGGGGGATGTGCGCATCACGGCCATCGACAACCTGCTGGTGGGGCCTTCGACGCTGCAGGCCGCCGGCCCGGGCGACTATCGGGGGAATGCCACCACGACCGATCTCGACGTGTTCGAGCCCGGATCGCCCGAGTCCTACCGCTTGCGACGCAGCGTACGGGTGAACACGACACTGGCCGATCCCGGCGAATACGAGGGAATGTCGCTCGCACCCCGGTCACAATTCAGGTTCCCACGCGGCACCGAGCCGTTGAAAGGCAAGGCCAACCGTCCAGGTGCAATGCAATAGCGCACCACGATCGATCCGACACGAATTTCACATCAGAGAGTAATGCAAGATCTCCCACGACCCACCAGCTCCGCCGTCTTCAGTGGCACCCCCCTGTTCTCGGGCGAGGCAAAGCAGTGTCTTGCCGCTGGCGGCACGGTCGCCCAGGCCTGGCAGAAGGCGCTGCAGTCCGACGTGCGCAGCGGGCTGCAGTCGGTGACGGGTGATTTCGCACTCGGCATGCAGCTGCCGGACGGGCGCGTCGTGCTGGCGGTCGACCGGTTCGCGGTGCGCTCGTTGTGCTACCGCGAGGTGCAAGGGCAGTTGCAATTTGCCGCCACTCTGGACGGTCTGGTGGAGGACGGCGTCGAGATCGATCCGCAGGCGATCTTCGACTATCTCTACTTCCACGTCATCCCCTCCCCGCGCACTATCTACCGCGGTGTGTATCGCTTGCCGCCCGGGCATTTCGCGGTGTTCGAACGGGGCCGGCTGACGGTGGCGCCTTACTGGACGCCGCGCTTCGAGGAGGACAGCAATCCACGGCCCTTCCAGGAACTGAAGGACGAGTTTCGCGCCATCGTGCAGAGCGCCGTGGAACGCGAACTCGATGTGCAGCGTCCGGCCTGCTTCCTGAGCGGCGGCACGGACAGCTCCACCGTGGCCGGGATGGCAACCCTGGTGAGCGACAGGAAGGTCGACACCTATTCGATCGGCTTCGACGCCCAAGGGTACGACGAGATGGAATTCGCGCGCATCGCGGCGCGCCGGTTCGACACCCGCCACCACGAGTATTACGTGACGCCGGCCGACCTGGTTCAGCACATCCCGACCGTGGCGGCGCACTACGACCAGCCGTTCGGCAACTCTTCGGCACTGCCGGCGTACTGCTGTTCGAAGCTCGCGCACGACGACGGCATCACGAAGCTGCTGGCCGGGGACGGGGGTGACGAACTGTTTGGCGGCAACACGCGCTACGCCAAGCAAAAGCTGTTCGGCTGGTACGACTCGGTGCCACCAGCGCTGCGCCGCGCCATCGCCGCGCCGGCGGCCGGCAACGCACTGGTGTCGAAGCTGCCGCTCGTGCGCAAGGCTGCCAGCTACGTCACCCAGGCGAAAGTCCCGATGCCGGACCGCATGATGACCTACAACCTGCTGTTCCACCTGGGCGTCGACGACGTGCTGACGCCGCAGATGCTGCGGCAGGTTGACCTGCCCGGCCAGGAACAGCAGCAGCGCGACGTATGGCAAGAGGTGTCCGAGGCAAGCCTCGTCAATCGCATGCTGGCGTTCGACTGGCGCTACACCCTTGCCGAGTGCGACTTGCCCAAGGTGGTGGGGACCACTGCTCTCGCCGGGGTCGGGGTCGGCTTTCCGATGCTCGACCACCAGTTGCTGGAGTTCTCCCTGAAGCTGCCGACCAGTTACAAGCTCAAGGGCTTCAAGTTGCGCTGGTTCTTCAAGGAGGCGCTGCGCGGCTTCCTGCCCGACGAGATCATCGCCAAGAAGAAGCACGGCTTCGGCCTGCCGTTCGGGGTGTGGGCCAACAGCGATCCGGCGCTGAAGGCGCTCGCCACCGATTCCCTGAACGGCCTTGCCCGGCGCGGCGTGATTCGTTCGGAGTTCGCCCAGGCACTGCTTTCACGCCTGCTGCCCGAACACCCGGGTTACTACGGCGAGATGGTGTGGATCCTGACGATGCTGGAGCCGTGGCTTGCGGCCAAGGCGCCGCGCTTCGTGGTGCGCGATTGACGCTCAGCCAGACGCTTGCAGGCGGCCAACCGCGATTTTCAGGCTCAGTTGCCTTGCAGGTTCCAGAGCAAGCGCGCGCCAAACTTCCACCTGGCGGCATCCCAGGGCGTGAAGCGCCGAAGCTGGAACATGTCGTCACCCGAACGAGACGTGCCGATGGCCGTGCTCACCGCCGCATCGAACCCCGCTTCCCGCACCAGTTCGACCGTGCGCGGCGAATAGTCCTCCCCCGGCTTGCCGTTCGGATAGGCAAACAGGCCAATCCGGGTGTCGAGCAGGTCTTCCAGGAACCGACGGCTCTGCGTGATTTCGTGCCTGGCCGCATCGTCGGGCAGGCGCGCCAGTATCGGATGCGACACGCTGTGCGCGCCGATCTGCATGCCGACACGATGCATCGCCTGGACGTCGCCTGAGTTCATCATCAGGTCGTCAGGTGGCTGCGCGCCTGCGCGCGCGGCCAACTCCGCCCCGAGCCGAATGCGTTCATCGACCGGCCGGTACTTGATCTGGCCGATCAGGGATTCGATCGCGGCACGCCGCTGCCCGACCGACGAAAGCGCGTGCCGGCCCAGCCCCAGGGGTTCGAGGTCGAGCGCCCCGGATCGGCAGCCGCGGATCGACTCGATGATGGTGTCGTTCCACATGCGCCCGCCGTCGAGGAAGCCGGTCGCGATGAAGAATGTGCACGTCAAGCCATGCCGCTGCAGGATCGGCAGGGCGACGCTGTAGTTGTCCGCATAGCCATCGTCAAAGGTGATGCAGGCGGCACGCGCAGGCAGACTGCGGTCTTGCAAACGGCGCACCGCCTCGTCCAGCGGCAACACCTGGAACCAGCGTGCCAGCCATCCGCACACCGCGTCGAAGCGCTCGGCATGCATCTCGCCCGGGAACAGCGGATCAGGCTCGGGCAGGACGCGATGGAAGATCAGTATCGACAGCCGGGCCTTGGTACCTGCGGGCGACGCGAGCTTGAAAAGCAGCCGGCCGATCATCGCCGTGCCATCTTCCTGGCGGCCGCCTCCTGCTCCGCCGCAAGCGCCTCCTGCGCCAGCTTTTCCTCGGTGACCCACTCCTTGCGCTCCAGCCAACGCCGCCCGAGTACCACCAGGATCAGGATGTTGTAGGGCAGGTCGTAGTACGACAGGCTGAGGAAGGCGCCGCCGACGGCGTAGCCAGCCAGGCTCACCTGACACATGGAGCCCAGGTCGGACAGCCACATCGTCTGGCTCTGCTGCCTGCCCTGCTTGCGCAGTACACCGGCCGAGCGCCAGACGAACAGCCACATCAGCAGGAACAGGAACAGGCCGATGAAGCCGTGCTCACCGAGCACCATGAAATAGATGCTGTGCGCCGCCCTGCAGTCGGTCGGGATCGGAGAGTAGATGGCACAGATTTCCGGCTTGGACACCATGAACCCGGCTCCCATCAGGTTGTCCTTGGCGATGTTCCAGGCCATCATCCAGGCGTTGATCCGCTGCATGGCGGAGTCGTCCTGCTCATAGGTCTGGATGGTGTCCATGCGATGCCACCAGGTCTCCGGCATGAACGCCAGCAGGCTCACACCAACCACCAGGATCGAAACCAGACCAACGACCTTCTTGTTACCGCGCCACCACATGACTGACGCCATGGCCACAATGGCCAACAAAGCCCCTCTGGATTGGCTGCCAAGTGCTGCGACGGCGCAGAGCAACATCGACGCCAGCAGACCCCGCTTCACCCAGACATTGCTGGACTGCATGTGCAGATAGCGCATCAAGGGAATGATCATGACCAGCGCCAGCGCGATTTCGTTGTTGCCGTAGATGTAGCTGCCGTCAGGCCCCCACACACGGTAGCTGCCACCGGTGGCGATCGTGAAGAGGCCGCCCTTGACGCCGTAGAAGCCGATCGAGACAACCAGCACCCAGGTCAACAAGGTCAGATGTCGCTTCGAATAGAGCACCAGCAGCGCGACCAGCACCATCAGGTCGATCTTCATGACGCGCTTCCACAAGAAGAGACTGTCGTCGAACGCGAACGAGAACGGCAGCGTGACGGTCATCCACAGCATGAACAGCGCCAGCACCATGGTTTCACGTGTCACGAAGAATTCGCGGCGGTCGCGCGTGACGAACACCCCCAGCAAGGTGGTGCCCGCGATGAGCGCCGCTACCGGCAGGCTGCTCAGGCGCCAGCTATAGGAATGGGGGTTCATGATGCTGATCCAGGTCCAGCCCATGATGCCGATCCACGGGTGCACCAGGCCGTAGGCGGCAATCGCCAGGATGATGGGGCCGAGCACGAGATCACGCATGGCGCCCTCCCCTCCGTTCGCGCGCGATCTGCCGGAACAGGGCCAGTTGCGCGTCGGTCGTGCCCTGCCAGCTGAAACCCTCCGCATACTTGCGCACTTCGGCCCGCTCCGGCGCCGCAAGGACCAGGTCCGCAATCGCGTCGGCAAAGTCCTGGCCCCGCCGCTCGGCAACCAGGCGGCCCACCGCATCGGTGGCGACGACCTCGGGCGTGCCCCAGATGCGCGAGGCGACGACCGGCGTGCCGCAGGCCATCGCTTCCAGCAGCACGTTGGCCCAGCCCTCGCGGATCGCCGCCAGCACCATGACGTCGGCGGCGCTGTACCAGCGGTACAGATCGACGTTGGGCAAGGCG
>JBDHRZ010000230.1:0-5409 GCA_039807845.1 Rhodoferax sp. | reverse complement strand
TCCTTGGCGGCCATGTTCGCTTCCGCCATGCGCATGTACGGCACCGGAGAGCCTGGGGCCGCCGCGGCCGACTTCGCATAGGTGGCCAAGGCCTGGTTGGTATCGCCCGCCGCGAGCTGGGCACGCCCCAGCGCGTCGAGCAGATCCGCGTTGTCCGGAATGGCGGCCACGGCGTTCTGCGCCGCCGACAGCGCCTGCTTGCTGTCCTTGGCGCGCAGGTACAGATCGACCAGCAGCAGGCGCGGCGTCTTCTCGGTCGGGTTGGCGGTGATCGCCTTGTTGATCAGCTCGGCCACCTCGGCATTCGTGCCACCGCTGCGTGCGCGCAATTCCGCCAGCGCCAGCAAGGCCTGCGGGTGGTTGGGCTTTTTCTCCAGCAGCGCGTCGAAGCGCTTGCGCGCGCCCTCCATGTTCTTGTCGTTCATGTCGAGCGCAGCCAGGCTGGCCACCGACGGGAAGTAGCTGGGGTCGATCTCGAGCGAACGCTCGAACGCCTTGCGCGCACCGGCCACGTCCTTCTTGGCCAGCAAGGTGCGCCCGCGCAGGTTGGCCGCCAGCGGCTTGTCGGGCTGCTTCTTCTCCAGCGCCGCGATCGCGGCCAGCGCCTTGTCGTATTCGCTGCGCCGCAGCAGCACGCTGATCAGGGCCAGGTCCGCGGTGGTTCCGGTGTCCGAGGCCGCGACCGACTGCAGTTCGCCAAAGCCGCTGTCCTTGCCGTCGGCCAGATGGGTGAGTGCCAGCGCAGTGCGCGCGCGCGGATTCGTCGGGTCCTGCTTGCTGGCCTTCGCGAAATACTCCTCGGCCTTCTTCACGTCGCCGTTCTGCAGGTAGACCTCGCCGGCGAGGGCATTCATCGACGGGTCCTGGACATCGCCCTTGAGCATTGGCTGCAGGGTCGCGAGTGCCTTCTCCGGCTGGCCGGAGCGCAGATAGGTGCTGGTGAGCATCTGACGCGCCAGCACGAACTGCGGTGCGCCCTGCACCGCCTTGGAGAGCATCGTCTCGGCCTGCTGCGTCGCATTGAACTGCAGTTCGATCGCGCTGGCCAGGGTCAGCGCCTGCACGTTGTCGGAGGCCACCCGCATCAGCTGCTGCGACAACTCGCGCGCCAGCTTCATGTCCTTCTTCTGGTACGCGAGCAGGGTCTCGAAATATCGTGTTTGCGGGGAGGTCGCCGCCACCTTCTTGAGTTCTGCCAGTTGCTTCGTGGCGCCGTCCAGGTCGCCCTTGCGAAAGTAGTAGGACAGAATGGCTCCGTGCGCGAGCAGCGCCTTCGGGTTGGCCTCGACGGACTTCTGGTACGCCGCGAGCGCCTCGGCCTCCTGGCCCTTGCCGATCATCAGCAGGTCGCCCTTGAGCTTCCAGGCGTCCGCGTTCTTCGCGTCCTTGGCCAGCACGCCATCGACCAGCGCGAGCGCTTCATCGAACTTCTTGTCGGCCGCCAGCAGCGCGACCTGCTGCAGCACGGCCGGCGCATAGGCCGGATCCGCCGCCAGCGCAGCGGCCAGGGCCTGCTGTGCGCGCTCCCTGGACCCCTGCGCGCGGTGGGCAGCGGCGAGTGCGGTCTGGAACGCCGCCACCGCATCCGGCGCACTCAGGTGCACGGCGGCGAAATCCTCGACCACGTTCTTCACCTTGCCCTGCATCAGCAGGGCCTGGGCGAGCGCCGGCACCACCTTGTCATCCGCGTAACCGAGCGAGCGCGCCTTGCGCAGTTCGGTCTCCGCGCCCACCGGGTCGCCCTCCTTGAGCAAGGCGCTGCCCAGCAGGTAACGCGCCTCCGGCAGGTCGGGATTGGCCTGCAGGGCGTTCTTGATCTGGATGATGGCCGCCTTGTAGTCGCTCTTGGCGATGTAGTCGCGCGCCGACGCCAGCATGGCCTCGGGCTTTTCGCCGCCGCAACCGGCCAGGACGAGGGCCAGCGCCGTTGCCAATGCGATGCGCCTGGTTGCAGGCGTGAAGGATGCAAGGTATTTCATGGGATGTCTCTCGAGAAAGCGATTCGCAATTCACCGGTTTGTGTGGGAACGCCTGGCATCGGGGGTGCGTGGGGTGTCCAGGGAGAGCGCAAGATGGCGGATGCGCGCGCTCGTCAGGCGTTGCCGGATTTCACTTGAGCCCGAGCCGGTGCATCAGGTCGTACAGCGTCGGCCGGCTGACGCCGAGCAGTTCCGCCGCCTTCACCATGTTGCCATTCACCCGCCCCAGCGCGGTGACGACGGCCGTCTTCTCGGCCTGGTCGCGCACGGTGCGCAGGTCGAGCGTCTCCGACGACGCCTCGGCCGCCGGCAATTCCAGCCCGACATCCTCGCGCGTGATCTGGCTGCCATCGGCCATGATGACGGCGCGCTTGATGCAGTTCTCCAGTTCGCGGATGTTGCCCGGCCACTGGTGCGCCTCGATCGCGCGCACCGCATCCTCGCTGAGCGTGAGCGTACCGCGGCCCTGCTCCTGCGCGAAGCGCCGTGCAAAGGCATGCGCCAGCAGCGTCGCATCGCCCAGGCGCTCGCGCAACGGCGGAATGTCGACCACGATCTCGGCCAGGCGGTAGTACAGGTCTTCGCGAAACCGCCCTTCCTTCGTGAGCGCCTTGAGGTCCTGGTGCGTCGCGCAGACGATGCGAACATCGACCGCGATCTCCTGGCGCGCGCCGATGCGCTCGATGGTGCGCTCCTGCAGGAAGCGCAACAGCTTGGCCTGCAGCGAGAACGGCAGGTCACCGATCTCGTCGAGCATCAGGGTGCCGCCGGCAGCCGTCTCGATCTTGCCCGGCGTGGTCTTGGCGGCGCCGGTGAAGGCGCCCTTCTCGTAGCCGAACAGTTCGCTCTCGAGCAGGTTCTCGGGAATCGCCGCGCAGTTGATGGCCACGAACTTGCCGCCCTTGCGCTGCGAGGCCTGGTGCAGGCCGCGCGCGAGCAGTTCCTTGCCGGTGCCGCTCTCGCCCAGCAGCAGCACGGTGGCGTTGCTGTTCGCCACCTTCTCGATGGTGCGGCACACGCGCAGCATGCCGGGGTCGCGCGTCATCAGGCCCGACAGCGCATCGGGCTGGTACATCAGTTGCAGGCGGCGGTTCTCGGCCTGCAGTTCAGCCAGCCGGAACGCACGCTCCACCGTGAGGTTGAGCAACTCGGGCTCGAACGGCTTGGCGAAGAAGTCGTACGCGCCCATGGCCACCGCACGCAGGGCGTTCGCGCGGTCGTTCTGCCCGGTGAGCACGATCACCTTCATGTCGCCGTCGAGCGCGAGCAGTTGCTCGAGCAGCCGGAAGCCTTCGGAGACCGAGTCCGCATCGGGCGGCAGACCCAGATCCATCGTGACCACGGCGGGCTGGTGGCGGCGCGCCTGCGCCAGCGCGGACTCGCGATCCTGGGCGGTGACCGACTCGAATCGGTCCAGCGACCACTTGATCTGCTTCTGCAGTGCCAGATCGTCCTCGACGATCAGCAATGCACGCGGTTTTTCGGCTGTCATGGAGTCTCGAGCGGTTGCAGGTCGGAATGGCGTTGCGATTCGAACAGGGGCAGCAACACGGTGAGCACGGTACCCCGGCCCACCTTGCTGTCCACATTGATTTTTCCGCCCAATTCTTGCACGTACTGCCAGCTCTCATAGGCACCAATACCCATTCCGGCCTGTTTCGTGCTTTGGAACGGCTTGAACAGGCGCTCGCGCAGGAATTCCTCCGACATGCCCTGGCCGGTGTCGCCCACCTCGACCAGCGCCTGGCCGGCGCTGCGGTCGAGCCGCAGCCAGACCCGGCCCGACGCCGGCGTGGCGTCGAAGGCGTTCTGCACCATGTGGCCGATGATGCGCTCGAGCCGCTCGGCGTGGCCGCGCGTCTCCACCGGCGTGGCGACGTCGAGTTCGAGCGTGCGCCCGCGCGCGCTGGCCGCAGCGGCGATGCGTCGGGCGATCGCCTCGAGTTCGACGCCGAACGCGGTGCCCGGCGGCGTCGCGCCTTCGCGCAACTGCAGCATCAACTGGCGCATGCGATCCAGCGCGTTGTCCACCGTCATCAGCATGTCTTCGCGAAATTCCGGGTTGTCGGCCAGGCGGCGCGCGTTCTTCATCATCAGCGAGAGTTGCGTCACGACGTTCTTCAGGTCGTGCACGACGAAGGCGGACATGCGGTTGAACGCGTCGAACTTGCGCACTTCGAGCAGCGCCTCGGTGGCCTGCATCTGGGCCAGGAAGCTGGCGGCCTGGCGCCCGGCGGTCTTGAGCAGGTCGTTGACCTCCCAGTTCACGTCCATGCGCGCGCGCGCGCTCGACAGCACCACGAAGCCGATCATGGTCTCGCCCACCGACAGCGGCACCACCAGCCAGGCCTGCGGCGTCTCCTGCAGCCACTGCGGCAGCACCAGTTGCCCGTAGCGGCGCGGGAAGGAACGGAACTCCTCCAGGTTGACCACCCAGCCGCTGCCCTGCAGGAAGGCGCACAGCGACGAGGTCTCATCCTCCGCTACCGCGCAGGCCGGCGCGTTCCAGCGCGCATGCTGCCGGTAGGCCTGCTCGCCGCGGTTCTTCAGCCACAGGCTGCCGCCCGTGCTCTCGAGCATGTCGGCCAGGCCACGGATCACCTGCTGCCCCATGGCCTGCGGCGAGGTCTGCGCCGACAGGGTCTGCGTGAAGCGCAGCCATTCCTCGCGGTAGTCGTAGCGGTAGCGAAAGAAATGCTTGCCCAGGAACACGCGCAGCCGCGCGCGCATCGAGCCCGACAGGGCGAGCACCATCAGCACCACCAGCGCCAGGAACACCAGCCCCAGTTGCAGCGCGCGTCCCCACTCGCCGCCGAAATAGCGCACGTAGTAGCCAACGCCGGAGACGAACACCAGGTAGAACCCGCCGATCATCAGGGTCGCCGAATGGAACGCGGCCTTGCGCGACATCTGGATCCGGGACAGCCAGTCGGCATGGCGCGAGGTCGACAGCAGCAGCAGCGGCACGACCATGGCGTGCACGGCGCCACGCATGCTGAACGCATCCCCGTCGACCGCGCTGAACAATACCCCCTGCGAATACAGGTACAGATCGAACAGGAACGCCCCGGCCAGGCCCAGGCTCAGCGGCTTGATGTTCCAGCGCGCATCCTGCGGCACGTTGCGAAACAACTGCTCGAGCAGCACCATCCCGATCACCGGCAGCGCCAGTGTCGCGAACAACACCAGCTTGCGCATCTCGGCCGGATCGCCGACGCCCGCAGCGCCGGCCAGGCGCAGCCCGGCCGCCAGCAGCACGGCGAGCACCGCCGCCGAGCGGAGCCAGCCGAGGCCGAGCTGCGAGGGATCCGGCGCCTGCTGGCGCAACAGCACCAGCAGGAACATGAACCAGGCGCCGTAGCGCAGCACGTCCGCCAGGTACGACAGATGCAGCAGCAGGCCGCGGCCAGTGAGCAGGAAGGCGAGCAGC
>JBDHRZ010000229.1:0-5415 GCA_039807845.1 Rhodoferax sp. | reverse complement strand
CGCGCCCTGGGTGCCGCTGGCCGGCGGCCTGGCCGGTGCGCTGCTGGCGATGGCGGCGGGCTGGTGGGGCTTGCGCGACGTGCTGCGCCGCCCGGTGGTGGAGACCTTGCGCAGCGCGCCGCAGTGATCTGGCCGGTGGCCGCGTCGTGGCTCAGGACCCACGCATCAGCGGGCGTGTGTGCAGGTCCTTGCGCAGGACGTCGAAGCCGCGCCAGGCCAGCGTGCCCATTACTGCCGCGAGCAGGAACAGCCAGGCGCTCAGGCCGGTCGTGCCGGGCACGTAGCCCTTGGCGTCCCAGCCCAGGTACAGCGCCATGCCCAGGAACGGGGCGAGGGCGCCGCGCACGCCGGTGAGCGTGACGTGGATGCCCATGTAGGTAGCGATCTGGTCGGGTGGTGCGAAGTCGTTGTGGCCGAGTTGCCAGGCCAGATTGCCGCCGCCGTTGACGATGCCGGTGATGATGCGGCCGACCGCCAGCCACTCGAGCGAGAACGACCAGGCGCCCCAGAACATCACCAGCACGCCGATGACCCAGGCCGCGTTCTGCCGGGCGCGGAACTCTGCCACGTGCACCCGGTCCAGGTAGCGCGCCCAGAACGGCATCGTGGCCAGGTTGAGCGTGAAGGGGATCAGCATCACGATGCCGATGCTCACCACGTAACTCGCGACCAACTGCTTGGATACCAGGTAGACCAGCGGCGGCTCGAGCATCATGGCGGCAAAGCCCGAGGTGAACTGGTGCCACTGGTAGCGCGCATACAGCTTGTCCTTGCGCAGCACTGCGAGGAAACTGTCGCGGTGCCGTCCGTCCTGCGCGCTGCGGCGCTCGAGCACGCGGTGGCGCTTTTCGCCACGCACCTGCACACCACGAAACAGCCACACGCCCACGGCACCGAACAAGGCCCCGGCGGCATAGACGAAACGAAAGCTCGCCGGGTTCGCATCCAGTGCCCAGCCCGCCAGGCTGGTGGTGAGGACCACGGTCAGGCTGGTGATCGCCTGCAGCCGCCCGGTCGCGCGCGCGCGCAGGGCGCGGTCGTAGTTCAGGCTCCAGGCCACGCTGCGCACGGTGACGATGCCGGCGAGCAGGAGGCGGCACAGCACCACGCTGCACAGGATGATCCAGCCGCCCGCCGGCGAGCGCGGGCTGAGCGCGATCGCGAGCACGCACACCAGCACCAGCGTCTGCAGCGTCACCACCATCGGGATCTTCGAGCGACCGCTGGCGATCCGCGTCCAGACGAAACTCGACAGGTAGCCGAACATCGGCGCAGCCGAGATCACCGCGATCACCCAGGGCTCGACCTCGAACGCCTTGGCCGCGACCACCGAGATGAAGCCGCCTTCCATCAGGCTGGTGGCCAGCGGCAGGGTGAGTTCGCTCAACTGCTCGCGCTGGAAACTTCTGCGCACCGCCGGATCGAGTTCCGGAACCGGGAAAAGGTCGTCGAAGGAGTGCATCGGTGCGTGGTGCGGTCGGCCGATTCTAGGCCGACGGCGCGGCGCCGCATGGCCGTGGTTCGTGCACCGAAACGTGTTTGCGCCTGAACGCGGCGGCCGGCGCGCCCCCGGTGGCAAACGCCGGACTGTCGCCTGCGACCGGTCTACGGGCCCCTGTCCTTGCCGCCCGGCTGCAGCAGGACCAGCAGGGCGCCGGCGCCGCCGTGCACGGGCAGCGCCTGCACGAAGGCGAGCACCTCGGCGCGCTGCACCAGCCAGCCCAGCACCTTGTTCTTGAGCACCGGGGCCTTGCCGGGCGAACCCAGGCCCTTGCCGTGCACGATGCGCACGCAGCGGATGCCCTGCTGCCGGGCCTCGCGCACGAAGGCCGACAACCGTGCGCGCGCGGCATCGCTGCGCAGCCCGTGCAGGTCGAGCTGACGCTGGATGCTCCAGTGCCCCTGGCGCAGCTTGCGCGTGACGTCCTGGCCGATGCCCGGGCGCAGGAAGCTGAGCTGGTCGTCGCTGTCGAGCAGCGTGGTCACGTCGAATTCGTCGCTCAGGGACTCGGTGAGCACCGCCTGCTGGTCGCGCAGGCGCTGGCGCGGGACGGGTGAGGGCGCGGCGACGTCGAGCGTTGCCCGCCCGTGCGCGGGCAGCCGGTGCACCTGGCCGGCGGCGCGCTCGAACAGCTCGCGCGCACTGGTCTGGCGGCGCTGTTGCGCGGCCTGGGCCTGCGCTGCTGTGGCGCGTTCGAGTTCCTGTGCGCGCGCCTGGGCATCGAGCGTGCATTTGAGCGTGCCGAGTTCGGCCAGCGAGCGCACAGGTTTCATACCAGCCCCTGTTCGGCCATCGAAAGCGCCTGGCCCGGCGCCACGATGACGTGGTCGAGCACGCGCACATCGACCAGCGCCAGTGCGCTGCGCAGTGTCTGCGTCAGGGCTTCGTCCGCACGCGATGGCTGGACCGAGCCGCTGGGGTGGTTGTGCGCCAGCACCACGGCCGCGCACTGGTGCTGCAGCGCGCGCAGCACGACCTCACGCGGGTAGACGCTGGTTTGCGTCAGGCTGCCCCGGAACATCTCTTCCATTGCCAGCAGGCGGTTCTGCACATCCAGGAAGAGTACCGCAAATACCTCGTGCGATCGGGTCGCGAGCTGCAGCTGCAGGTAGTCCTTCACGGCACCGGGCGAGGCGAAGGCGGTGCGCTGGCGCAGTTGCTGGGCAAGCGCGCGTCGGGCCAGTTCCAGCACGGCCAGCAGTTCCGCGCGCTTGGCCGGGCCGAGTCCCTTGATGCCCTGCAGGTCGGCGGGGCTGGCGTGCAGCAGGCCGGCAATGCCGTCCAGACCGGCGTCGCCCTGGCCTTGCGCCTTGCAGTGCAGCAGTTCGTCGGCCAGTTGCAGCACACCCTTGCCGCGCATGCCGGTGCGCAGCAGCAGCGCCAGCAGTTCGGCGTCGGTGAGCGCCGCCGGACCGCGGGCGAGCAGCTTTTCGCGCGGGCGGGTGTCCGCTGGGAGATCCTTGATCGTCATGCGGCGGCAGGAGCAAGTCGCTAGGTGTGGTGCACGGCACCGTCGCCGCTTTGCGGCAGCGGAGCCGTCGGCTCGGCGGCGGCCTTGCCAGGCATTGTCCAGGCCATCCGTGCCGGCGCCTGGCTGCGCATGCCTGATTGGGGGGATATGCGGCGCTGCGGTGTACGGGTTCGTCGGGGTCACGCCCGGCCAGTGCCGTGCGTCACGCTGTATTTGATTCCCAGCGTTCCACGATGCGGCGCTTGAGCGCCAGCAACGACGCGCCATGCGGTTCGATCAAGTCTTCCGCCGGGTGGTCGTCCATCGCCAGGCTGATGTTGAGGGCGTAGTGCTCGCCGGTTGCACGCATCATCGGCGTTGCGACTGAAAAGATGCGCGGCTGCCATTGCGCCCAGCAGTAACCGACGCGGCGGACGTTGCGAAGCGAGGCTTCGATACCTTCCTGCACCGCCGGCCAGTCGGTGGGGTGTTCGTGCGCCAGTCGTTTCAACAGCGCACGCCGCTCCACCGGCGGCAACGACGACAGGTAGGCCATGCCGAGTGCGGTGCGCGCGACCGGTGTACGCGTCCCTGGTGCCGCCCGCCGGGCGATGCCGGGTTGCTCGGGTCGCACCGAATCGAGGTAGACCATTTCCGTGCGGTCCAGCACGGCCAGACCGACGTTGACGTGGCAGCCCTGTGCCAGTTCCCGCATCAAAGGCAAGGCCAGGTCCAGCGCAACCTGCGCCGTGCGAAAGCTCAGCGCCAGGCTCAGGTGGACGGCTCCGAGGCGGTAGCCGCCTTCGCCGTGGTCGTACGCCAGAAAGCCGCCCTCGACCAGGGACCGCGTCAGGCGGCTCACGGTCGGACGCGGCAACCCGGTGCGCGCTGCCAACTCCGCATTCGTGAGGACCCCGGTGCCCAGCCGGAACGCCCGCAGCAGGTCGAGTCCGCGTTCGAGCGAACGGCTGCCGCCGGTCGTTCTCTGGTAGCGACCCGAAAGCCGCGTGCGCGTGCGCGTCGAAGGCTCGCGTCCGGCCGCGGCTCCCGTCACGTAAGTCTGCGCCGCGTGGGCGTGCAGAGGTCACTCATGCTCATGGTCGATCGGGCCCGGCCGCTCGATGGCGCCACGTCGGCGCGAGTGTGGAAGGCTGGGTCATCGATGCGCCATGGCAACAATTTCGATGATCGAAATTGTAGGCTTGTCGCGCATCTGCGTTGTTGGAACACTGCCGGTCGAAGGAGACCGTCATGACCCACCTCGATCGCCGTACCTTCCTTGCCGGCCTGGCCGCCGTCCCGTTGCTTGGCCATGCGCAGGACTTCCCGACGCATCCGATCACGATCGTCGTCAACAGCGCTGCCGGCGGCATCATCGACGTCATCGGCCGCACCCTCGGAGCAGCCATATCGGAGAGCCTGAAGGTCACGGTGGTGGTCGAGAACCGCCCGGGCGGCAACGGCCACATCGGTGCGGGCTTCGTGGCCAAGTCCAGGCCCGACGGCTACACGCTGCTGTGCACTTCGGGCGCGACACTCACCTCCGGCGTGGTGCGCAACCTGAACTACGATCCGGTGCACGAACTGGTACCGGTGGCACGGGTGATCGTCACGCCCGTCATCCTCGTGGTGGCCGCGGATTCGCCCTACAAGAGCGTGAAGGATCTGGTCGCAGCCGCGAAAGAAAAGCCGGGCAGCCTGTTCTTCGGTTCGACCAACGCCGGCAACTCGACGCACATCGGCGGCGAGATGCTCAATGCGATGACGGGCGCGAAGGCGGTGCACGTCCCGTACAAGGGCTCGGCACCCGCGCTGCAGGACCTGATTGGCGGACGCATCCAGTTCATGTTCGATACCCGGCCCTCGACCATGCCGCTGGTGCAGGCGGGGCGCTTGCGCATCCTGGCGGTGTCGTCGAAGACGCGCCAGAAGGACCTGCCGGACGTCCCGACCGTGGCCGAAACGGTTCCCGGGTTCGAACTCGAAGGCTGGGGTGGCCTGTTTGCGCCGGCGCAGACCAGCATGGCCATACTCGAGCGCCTTGCCGCTGCGCAGAAATCGGCGATCGATTCGCCCGAGTTCGCGCAGAAACTGCGCCTGGCCGGTGAGATCGCCTACCTGCCGCCGGCGGCTGCACGTGCCTACATGCTGGAAGACCACGAGCGCGTCGCCAAGGTCGTGCGCGCCGCCAACATTTACGTGGACTGACCCGGAGCACCCATGAACTACCGCTCGATCTTTGCCCCCAACCTGTTCCAAGGCCGAACGGTGCTGGTTACCGGTGGCGGTTCGGGCATCGGCCGCTGCACCGCGCACGAACTCGCTGCGCTCGGTGCGCAGGTCATCCTGGTGGGGCGCAACGTCGAGCGGCTCGAGGCCGTGCGGGCGGAAATTGCCGAAGACGGCGGCGTTGCGCACTGGCACGGCTGCGACATCCGCGACGAAGAATCCGTGCGCGCCATGG
>JBDHRZ010000228.1:0-5424 GCA_039807845.1 Rhodoferax sp. | reverse complement strand
ACGGGCCGGTCCCGATCGGCGCCACCGCGAACTTCGCTACGCCAGCCTCTTGGCAATAGCCGGGAGGAATCACCTAGACCTGGTTGAACGCGAGGCGGATCGCTGGGTATGGGCCCTTGGTGTGGATCAGCACCGTGTAGTCGTCGACCTTCTCAAACTTCTCCATCGACCCGGCATAGATGCTGTAGGCCGGCGTGACGACCTTGTCGATGAAGACGTTCAAGGTATGCACCACCGCGTCGGCATTCATCGCTTCGCCGTTGGTGAATTTCACCCCCTTGCGCAACTCGATGCGATGCACCGTGGGCGAGACCATCGTGTAACTGGTCGCCAGCACACCCTCCATCTTGTTGTTCGCGGGGTTGATCCAGAACAACGGTTCGACGATTGCAGCGCCGGCATTCAGGTTCGTCGAGGCCGTCGTGCCATTGGGCCAGAGAGTCTGCGGATCGAAGTTCTGCGCAATGATCAGCGTCTTGCTGCGCGGCACTGACTGGGCGTTGGCGCACAGGGAAAGGCTGGCCAGAAATAACAGTCCCAAGGCAATGCCCAAGACACGCACACGCTGAAGGATGGTTGACATGTTGAGTGGACCCTCACGACAAGATGAACGAACAGGCGACGAACCCTGCACGAGACGCCGAACGCAAGTATCAGCCAGTTGCGCCTTCATCCGCAAGACAGGCCTGTCGCAATCGTTTCGTGCGATGAAATCCGCATTGACCTCTTCGTTTTCCTATCGCGCACGCCACATCATCCGCACTCGCCATGATCTTGCTCAACCTGCATCGCCGGCCATCCGCGGTAGCCTCGACCGTTTAGCCTGCCTGTCCGACCGCAACGGCTGGCTGCGTCGCGCGCCCATCGGTGCCGGAACCTCGACCTGCGGCGAATCACGGCCCACGACGCTCGCCAGGCGCAAGACCGTCATCCGTCCTGGCTCCCGAACAGGTCATCGAACCCCTTGCGCGCATCCGGCGCGGCCCCGGTCTTCCCCGGCACGCCCTTCGGATACTCCTCGGCGATGCGGTCCTCCCAGTACGTTACCGGGTTCGGTGCCGCGCACAGGCGCCGGTACACCTCTTCGGGCACGTGCTTGTAGGCGAGCACCTTGCCGTCGTGCCAGTGCAGGTCGAGTTGGCGCGAAGCGGCGTCGTAGTCTGCGCGGCGGATGCGGCCGCTGGTGAAGGTCTTGCTGGGCATGAAAAGCAAAGGCTGACGCAAACGGACGGAAGACGTGCCACCACGGCGGGCACGCGAGGATTCTCTCAGCATCCGGATGCAGCAGGCGGTTCAGCAGCACGGCCCGTGGATGGACTAAGCTCGCGCCGATGAGCCGCACGAACGTGCCCAGGACCCACGAGCCCGAACCGGTTGCCCCTTCCCAGGTCCGCCTGCCCCGGACACCGTTGCGCGTGGCGTTCGTGCTCGCGCCGCGGTTCACGCTGCTGGCCTTCTCGGCGTTCGTGGACACCTTGCGCCTGGCGGCCGATGAGGGAGATCGCAGTCGACCGATCCACTGCCAGTGGTCCGTGCTCAGCCACGACATGCGCCCGATCCGATCGAGTTGCGGCGTGGACGTGCTTCCCACGACGGAGCTGGGCGACCCGCGCGACTACGACTACGTGGTCGTGGTTGGCGGCCTGCTGGGCGGACCCGCCGTCCCGGCGCCGCTGCTGGAGTACCTGCGGCTGGCTGCACGCCTGCAGACCGCCCTGATTGGCGTGTGCACCGGCAGTTTCGTGCTGGCACGGCTCGGGCTGCTGCAGGGCAGGCGCGCCTGCGTGAGCTGGTTCCACTACGCCGAGTTCGAGGCGCGCTTCCCGCAGGTGCGGGCCAGTTCGGACGAACTGTTCGTGATCGACCAGGACCGGCTCACCTGCGCCGGCGGTACCAGCGTGGTGCACCTCGCCTCCCACCTGGTGGCACGCCACTGCAGCCCGGCACAGGCGGCCAAGGCGCTGCGCATCATGATCGAGGAGGCGCCGCTGCCCGCGGTGGCCCCACAACCCCAACCGCTGGTACCCCGGAAAACCCACGAGACCCGGGTGCGCAAGGCGATGCTGCTGATGGAGCGCAACCTCTCCAACCCCCTGTCGTCGGAGTTCGTCGCGCGCCACGTGGGCCTGAGCGCGCGCCAACTCGAGCGCCTGTTCAAGACCGAACTGGGCATCAGCCCGTCCGCCTTCGCACTCGAGCTGCGGCTGGCCGCCGCGCGGCAGATGCTGCAGGTCACGCGCTCGGCGGTGAGCGACATCGCGCTCGAATGCGGGTTCGTGAACCGCTCGCATTTCGCGCGCAGCTTCCACAAGGCATACGGCGTGCGTCCGTCCGACGCCCGCGCGCGCGACCCGGGGGCCGCGGGCGCGGGCACCCGGGGCGAACCGTGAAGCCCAAAGGCCTGCCCATGCGCTCACTGGTGTTCGGATTCGTCGTGGTGCCGAACTTCTCGCTGATCGCCTTGAGCGCATGCGTCGATCCGCTGCGCATCGCAAACCAGCTCCTGGGCGGTGAAACCTACCGCACGGTGCTGCTTTCCATGGACGGCGGCCTGGTCGCATCCAGCGACGGCATACGCGTCATGACGGAGCACAGCCTGTCGGACGCGCCACGGCTGGATCTCGCATTCGTGATCGGGCCCAACCCGATCCCGAAGCGCGGCCTGGGTACGCTCAACCAATGGCTCGAGAGAATGCGCGACCAGGCGGTGCCGCTGGCCGGCGTGGATACCGGCGCCTACCTCATGGCACAGGCCGGCCTGCTCGACGGCTACCGCTGCACGATCCACTGGGAAGATCAGGAGGCATTGATCGAACGCTTCCCCCGTCTGATCGTCACGCAGCATTACTTCGAGGTCGATCGGGACCGCTATACCTGCAGTGGCGGGGTTGCCCCGTTGGACCTCATGACCTACCTCCTGACGCAGCCGCCGGGAAGCCGCGAACTGGCCGACCAGGTCGCCAACCTGATGGTTGCCGAGCGGCGCAGCCTGACCGACACGCAGACCGTCTCCGTCATCCACCAGAGCAGCGTCACCGACGCCGCCACCATCGAGGCACTGCGGCTCATGGAGGCCAACATCCAGGAGCCGCTGAGCATTCCGGAAGTCGCCCAGTTCGCCGGCATGCCGGTGCGCAGCCTGCAGCGCCAATTCAAGCGCCAACTCGGAAAGACTCCTGAACAGGTCTATCTGGGCATCCGGCTGGCACGTGCCCGCATCCTGGTTCAGCGCTCCGGCAAGGCCTTGCACGACATTGCGCACGAGACCGGTTTCGCCTCCGCCGCACATCTCACCGCACGCTACACCCCGCGCTTTGGCGTGTCTCCCCGACTCGATCGTTCCAATCGCGGAAAAGGCCTGTCGTAGCGGGCCGAACGCCCGCCCCGCCAGTTTCGACCCCGAACGGCGGCGCAGACAAGAAGACACGGCCAAGAAGCCGCGACTTCGGCCGGGCACGGGCGCGGTTCGGGCGCGAATGGACTGCGTTGTCAGGAAACCATTTGTCGCAATCAGAAAACATGCCGCGCTGCCTGCGGCCAACAATGGCAGCACCCCAACCAGTCGTCAGGACCAAGTCGATGTCAATGCCCAGTCTGATCCGGATCGATAACGGCGAGCGCGTGCAACACAGTTTTTCGCTGGACGAGTACGGCGCACGCATTGCCCGGTTGCGCAGTCTGATGGCGACGCTGCAGGTCGACAGCGTCCTGTTCACCAGCTACCACAACATCAACTACTACAGCGACTTCCTGTACTGCTCGTTCGGCCGCTTCTACGGCCTGGTCGTGACGCAGGACAAGGTCGTGCTGATCGCCGCCAACATCGATGGCGGACAACCCTGGCGCAAGGGCGTGTGCGACCGTGCGCTGATCTACACGGATTGGCAGCGCGACAACTACTTTCGCGCAGTGCAGCAGGAGGTGCCGAACGCCGGGCGCCTGGGCATCGAGTTCGACCACCTGCCGATTGAGCGCATGAACAAGCTCCAGGCCGCGCTCCCGCACGCGCAGTTGGTGGACATCGCCGCCGAGTGCATGAAACTGCGCATGGTCAAGTCCGCCGAGGAGATCGCGTTCATCCGCAACGGTGCCCAGGTCTGCGACGTCGGCGGCGCGGCGCTGGTCGCGGCGGTGCGCGAAGGCGTGCCGGAGCACGAGGTGGCGCTCGCATCCACCCAGGCCATGGTGCGCGAGATCGCCCGGCGCTATCCGCACACCGAACTGATGGACACCTGGACCTGGTTCCAGTCGGGGATCAACACGGACGGCGCGCACAACCCGGTGACCACGCGCAAGGTGCGTCATGGCGACATCCTGTCGCTGAACTGCTTCTCGATGATCTCGGGCTACTACACCGCGCTGGAGCGGACCTTGTTCTATGGCGACGTCGACGCGGCCTCGCGCAAGATCTGGGAGGTCAACGTCAAGGTGCATGAAGAAGGGCAGAAGCTCATCAAACCCGGCGTGCGCTGCTGCGACGTGGCGTTGGAACTCAACAAGATCTTCGCCGAGCACGGCCTGCTGCAGTACCGCACGTTCGGTTACGGGCACTCGTTTGGCGTGCTGTCGCACTACTACGGTCGCGAAGCGGGCCTGGAATTGCGCGAGGACATCGAAACCGTGCTGCAACCCGGGATGGTGGTCTCGATGGAGCCGATGCTGATGCTGCCGCAGGGCCTGCCGGGGGCAGGAGGGTACCGCGAACACGACATTCTCGTGGTCACCGAAACCGGCAGCGAAAACATCACCGGTTTTCCCTACGGCCCGAGCCACAACGTGATCAGGGCCTAGCGGCATGCAAGCGGCGACTGGCACGAAACAAGCCCGGTCGGCCGGCGCAACATCGGGCGCTGACCCGGCCCACCCCGGTGGCGGCGCAGGCAAGCCCTACCTGCAGGTCGTGCACGCAAGAAAGCAGTTCGGCAACTTCGTTGCCCTGGGCGACGTGTCGTTCTCCATCGACAAGGGCGAATTCGTCTGCTTCCTCGGCCCGTCGGGGTGCGGCAAGACGACCCTGCTGCGCTGCATCGCCGGCCTGGAGGCGCTGAGTTCGGGCCAGATCATCCAGGACGACGTGGACATCTCGCGCCTGCCCCCGACCAGGCGCGATTTCGGCATCGTGTTCCAGTCGTACGCCTTGTTCCCGAACCTGACGGTCGAGCAGAACATCGCCTTCGGCCTGCAGAGCCACGGCTGGAGCCGCGAACGCATCCGCCAGCGGGTGGCCGAACTGACCGCGATCGTCGGCCTGGCGGGTCAGGAGCCAAAATACCCGGCCCAACTCTCCGGCGGCCAACAACAACGCGTGGCGCTGGCGCGCGCACTGGCGCCGTCCCCGGGACTGCTGCTGCTCGACGAGCCGCTGTCTGCACTCGACGCCAAGGTGCGGGTACGCTTGCGCCGCGAGATCAAGCGGGTCCAGCG
>JBDHRZ010000227.1:0-5449 GCA_039807845.1 Rhodoferax sp. | reverse complement strand
CGCTGCAGCAGCAACGTGCAACTGTCGCCCGAACTGGTCGACTACAAGCTGTTCGCCCCCGAGGACGTGCTGTGCTGGCCGGCCGGCACCGGGCACGCGCTGGCGGACTGGTTGCGCTCGCGTGGCTACACGCCGAGCTACCGCGAGGCGATGACGCGCTGAGGGTGCCTGCCGCGCCGTGACGGTGTCGCGCGCGCTGCCCGCGCGGGTATCGGTACAGGGTGCCGGTGGAGGTACCGCTGCAGGCTGCGGATGCAGGTACCGGTGCAGAAGGGGCCTGCCTACAATTGGCAACCCGCGAGGAGACACGATGCAAGCTGCCGATATCGAAGTCGACGCCCGAGGCCTGAACTGCCCGCTGCCAATTCTCAAGGCCAAGAAGGCGTTGACCACGTTGCAAAGCGGCCAGACGGTGCGAGTGGTCTCGACCGACGCCGGATCGGTTCGTGATTTCCAGGCCTTTGCAAGGCAGACCGGCAACGAGTTGATCGAACAGCGCACCGAAGGCGCCGAATACATTCATCTCTTGCACCGGCGCTGATCCGGCAGCGCTGATCCGCCCGCGGCACTGCCGAGCGAAGGACAGGGCCGCGCGCGGGCGCGATCCCGGTCCCTGTACTCCTGTGCTCAGCCGAGCCGCGCCAGTTGCGCGCGCAGTTTGAGCAGCGCGGCTTCGAGGTCGGCCACGCGCTGGCGTTCCTGCGCAATCACCGCGGCCGGGGCCTTCGCCACGAAGGCCGGGTTGGACAGCTTGCCCTGCGCCTTGGCGATCTCTCCCTCCAGGCGGGTGGCCTCCTTGCCCAACCGCGTGCGTTCGGCCGCCACGTCCACCTGCACGAACAGGCACACGCGCGCCGCGCCGACGATCGCAACCGGGGCCGCCCCGGCGGCAGCCGACCAGGCGGCTTCTTCCTCGAACACCCTTACCTCGCTCAGTTTGCCCAAGGCCTGCAGCACCGGCGCCGACGCGCGCTGGAATTGCCCCTCGGAGGTGTCGCTCGCCAGCACGTACAGGGGCAGTCGGGCCGCGGGTGAAACACCCATCTCTCCGCGCAGATTGCGGCATGCGTCCACGAGCGACTTGAGCCGGGCGACATGGGCGATCGCTTGCGCGTCGATGCGTTCGGGCTGGCTCACTGGATAGGGCGCAACGCTCACCGATGGGCCGGCGCGTCCGGCCACCGGCGCGACTTTTTGCCAGAGCGCTTCCGTGATGAACGGGATCAGCGGATGCGCCAGGCGCAGCACCGTCTCCAGTACCCGGATCAGCGTGTACCGGGTGGCGCGCCGGGCCGCGGCGTTGCCGGTGGCGATCTGCACCTTGGCGATTTCCAGGTACCAGTCGCAGAATGCGTCCCAGACGAACTGATAGATGGCGTTGGCGACGTTGTCCAGCCGGTATTCCTCGAAGCCCTTGCTGACGTCGGCCTGCGTCTGCTGCAGCAGCGAGACGATCCAGCGGTCGGCGGCGCTCGCGTCCAGAGGCGCGGAGGACCCGGCGCGCGCTGCGGGCGCGCCACTGCCCCCGTCCTGCAAGCCGCAGTCCTGGCCTTCGCAGTTCATCAGCACGAAGCGCGTCGCGTTCCACAGCTTGTTGCAGAAGTTGCGGTAGCCCTCGCAGCGCCGGGTGTCGAAGTTGATGTTGCGCCCCAGCGTGGCGAGCGCGGCGAAGGTGAAGCGCAGGGCGTCGGCGCCGAAGGCGGGAATGCCCTGCGGAAATTCCTGCTGCGTGGCCTTGCGCACCAGCGGCGCGGTTTCGGGCTTGCGCAGGCCTTCCGAGCGCTTGGCCAGCAGCGGTGCGAGTTCGATGCCGTCGATCAGGTCCACCGGGTCGAGCACGTTGCCTTCGGATTTGCTCATCTTCTGGCCGTGCGCGTCGCGCACCAGGCCGTGGATGTAGACGTCGCGAAATGGCACGCGGCCGGTGAAGTGGGTCGTCATCATGATCATCCGCGCGACCCAGAAGAAGATGATGTCGTAGCCGGTGACGAGCACCGTCGAGGGCAGGTACAGGTCGTAGTCGCTGGGCAGGGCCTGCGTCTGGCCGGCAGTCTGCGCCAGGCCGGCGTCCTGCATGGCGTCGGGCCAGCCCATGGTCGAGAACGGCACCAGCGCGGAGGAGTACCAGGTGTCGAGCACGTCTTCGTCGCGGCGCAGTCGCAGCGCACCCTGGCGCACCGCATCGGCCCTGGCCGTGGCGGCCGCGCCGCCCTGCGCGAGCAGGTGCGCGATCCATTGCTGCTGCGCCTGTTCTTCATCGCGCGCGACGAAGATGTTGCCTTCGTCGTCGTACCACGCCGGTATCTGGTGGCCCCACCAGAGTTGCCGGCTGATGCACCAGTCCTGGATGTTGTTCATCCACTGGTTGTAGGTGTTGACCCAGTTCTCCGGCACGAAGCGCACCGCGCCGCCTTGCACCGCGTCGATCGCTTTCTGCGCGATCGATTTGCCGCCCGGGTCCGCCGGGCTCACCTTGGTCATGGCCACGAACCATTGGTCGGTGAGCATCGGTTCCACCACCTGGCCGGTGCGTGCGCAGCGCGGCACCATCAGCCGGTGCTTGCGGGCTTCCATCAGCAGGCCCAGCGCCTGCAGGTCCTCGACGATGCGCGCGCGTGCGACGAAGCGGTCCAGCCCGCGATACGCGCTCGGGGCGGCTTCGTTGAGGGTGGCGTCGAGCGCCAGCACGCCGATCATCGGCAGCGCGTGGCGCTGGCCGACCGCGTAGTCGTTCGCGTCGTGCGCCGGTGTCACCTTCACGACCCCGGTGCCGAACGCCGGGTCCACGTGGTCGTCAGCAATCACCGGGATGTCGCGCCCGCACAGCGGCAGTCGGACGCGTTTGCCGACCAGGTGGCGGTAGCGTGCGTCGTCCGGGTGCACCATCACGGCCACGTCGCCCAGCAGGGTCTCGGGTCGGGTGGTGGCCACGACCACGCCTGGCTGCGGCACGCCGTCCACCGGTTGCGGTCCGTCGGTGAACGGATAGCGGATGAGCCACAGGTGGCCGTCTTCCTCCTGGCTCTCGACTTCCAGGTCGCTGACGGCGGTCTTGAGCACCGGATCCCAGTTCACCAACCGCTTGCCGCGGTAGATCAGGCCCTGTTCGTACAGGCGCACGAAGGTCTCGGTGACCACCGTCGACAGCCTGGCATCCATGGTGAAGTATTCGCGGCTCCAGTCCACGCTGTCGCCCATGCGGCGCATCTGTGTGGTGATGGTGTTGCCCGACTTCTGCTTCCACTCCCACACCCGGGCCACGAAGTTCCGGCGTGCCTGCGCCGGCGTCGGTCCCATGTCGTGGCGACTGAGGCCTTGCTCCTGCAACTGGCGTTCGACCACGATCTGGGTGGCGATTCCCGCGTGGTCGGTGCCCGGAATCCAGGCCGTGTTCAGGCCGCGCATGCGGTGGTAGCGCGTGAGCGCGTCCATGATGGTCTGATTGAACGCGTGGCCCATGTGCAGGGTACCGGTCACGTTCGGGGGTGGCAACTGGATCGCGAATGCGCCGGCGGCGGGGTCGGGCTTGCCGGTGCCGCGCCAGCCCGCCACGCCGTAGCCGCGGCGTTCCCACTCCGGCCCCCAGAAGGCCTCGAGTGCGGCCGGTTCGAACGATTTGGACAGGCTCTCCAGCCCGGGCTGATGCAAGGCGTCGGTCATGGTGTGACGATGTGGTCGCGTCCGTGCGCACGGCGGTCGGACTGGTCAACGGCACCCGAGCGGATGCCGCACCCGCAAGTGGTTACGGGAGCGCTCGATTCTAGGTGAGGCTCTCAGCCGCGCGGGGCCCGGATCACGCGGCCGGCTGGTCGGTCGGCAGGCGCGCTGCCGCGATGCACTGCTGCAGCGTGTTGCCGTCGCCGACCTGGTTGGCGAGCAGCAGGATGAGCCGCGCATTGAACAGGCGCGACTGCTCGGCGCTGAGGCCTTCGTGCGCGTCGAGCAGTTGCTCGTAGAAGGTGTCTGCGTCCTGTAGGTTCAGAGTGGTCTTCATGGTGCGGGGGTTCGTTCAGGCGATGGCCAGCGCTTGCCCGACTGCCTGCACCAGGCGGGCGTCGACGGCCTCCCCGGTGGCGGCGAGGTAGGCATCCGGCCTGATCAGCGCCCAGGCGTGTCCGAACACGTGGCAGGCACCCTGCAGGTGGCCCAGCGGGTCGCGCACGGTCTCGCGCGACTGGGTGTGCGCGTCCGACCCGAGCACCTGCACGCAGCGTACCGGCGCCTCCAGCGCGAGCGCCGCTAGGCGTTGGCGCGCCTGCTCGGACTGGTCGCCGAACACCAGTACCAGCAGGCAACCGTCGGCCCACTGTAGCAGGTCGTTCACGCAGCCCTGGCTGCCATCCTGCCAGCGGAAATGCACGTTCTGCACGGACAGGCCGCCGGTCTTGGCGCAGACGCGAGAATGGGTATACGGATTGGCCGCCGCCATGCGCCCTGTGTTGATCAGCTGGCGTGCGAACGGGTACTGGCGCGCCAGCCCGATGACGGCATCGCGGAACGTGCGCTCCACGCCGTCGGTCGGGCGCAGGAAGCGGGTCGTGCGGTTGGTCACGAGCACGTTCTGCTGCGCGGCTTCCAGGCGTTCGTCGTCGTAGCTCTCCAGCAGTGCCGCCCCCGCGCGGCCGCGCAGCACCGCCGCCAGCTTCCAGGCCAGGTTGTCGGCATCCGCCACTCCGGTGTTGCCGCCACGCGCGCCGAACGGGCCGACGATCTTGGCGGCATCGCCCATGAAAAACACGCTGCCGATACGCAGGGTGTCCAGGCACTGGCTGCGGTAGGCGTAGGGTCCGACCCACACCACCTCGTACTGCACGTTCGCGCCGAACTGGCGCTGCAGGCGCTGCTGCACCTGGGCCGCGCTGCCGGCCGTGACCGGGTCGGCGTCGGGTGCGAGCTGGTAGTCGATGCGCCAGACATCGTCGGCCATCAGGTGTTGCCAGACGGCGCGGTTGTCGTTGAATGGCGCCTCGATCCAGGTGTGGCGCTCGGCCGGCGGCAGGGTCTCGAATCGTACGTCGGCGATGCACCAGCGGTCGTCGCGCCGGCGCGTGCGCACCGTGGCGCTGCACCAGTGGTGGAACGGCGTGTGCGCGCCGCTGGCGTCGATCACGTGCTCGGCCTCGATCTGGTAGCTGCCCTGTGGCGTGTCCACCGTCAGCGTGGCATAGCCGGCGTGCTGCGCAAAGCCTGTGACGCGTGAACACCAGCGCAGGTCCACGCCGCCGAGTTCTCCGATGCGCTCGACCAGGTAAGCCTCGACGTAGCACTGCTGGATGTTGATGAACGGCGGCTGGGCCGAGAACTGGAAGCCGCGCTGCTGACGCAGGTCGAAGGAGTAGACTTCGTCGTTTCCCGCGAAGGTTCGTCCGACGCTCCACTGGATGCCCTTGGCGGCAATCCGTTCGTAGACGCCCAGTCGCTGGAAGATCTCGAGCGATTTCTGCGTGTA
>JBDHRZ010000226.1:0-5450 GCA_039807845.1 Rhodoferax sp. | reverse complement strand
CGATGGCGATGTCCCAGGTCTTCATGGCGAGCGTCTGGCCACGCGACCAGAACCAGGTGAAGTAGATGCCGAAGACGACGAACAGGAAGGCCTGCAGCGCATGGCGGTTGTCCAGCGCGTTGCGCGTCTGGCTCAAGCTGCCGAACAGGTATCCGGCGATGAAGACCACGCCAAACAGCAGCATGCCTTCGTACAGCCAGCAAGCCATGCGCCGCAGCAGGGACGGCGCCAGCAGCGGCACGTGGGACGTGGACCGATCCGCGGCCGTCGTAACCGCGGCGATGAAGTCGGTCGCGTCAGTGATGACGGGTGTCACACCCTGATCGGAACCCCTGGCCGCTGCCTGTGCCGGCGTCGCCGGGCTGTCGTCCGAACTCATGGTGCCGACGCTGCGGCGCGGCCGGTCACGGATGCCGGGCCAGCGGGCGCCGATGCCGCGCCCGTCACTGCCGCGCTTGTCATGGCGGCGGCAGGCGGTGCGGTTCCGGTCGCCGGCGCAGCGTGGTCGAGGCCTTTTTCCGGGCGTGTGACCGGTACCGACGCCAACTTGCCTCTGCCGCGGCTGGTCACGGCCGGGGCGGCGCCTGTGGTCGGGGCCTTCGCGGCTTGCCCGGCGAGTTGTTGCTTCTGGGCCGGGGTGAGGGCCTGGTATGCCTCCCACTGCGCCTTCTTCTCCTGGCTCGACAGGTTGCGCGTCTCGGCGAAGTTGAGGCGTGCCCGGTTGCGCTCGGCTGTGCTGAGCATGGCCCATTCGGTCATGCGTCCGTGCAGGATGGCCTGTTCGGCGGGCGAGAGCCGGCCGTAGTTGGCCGACAGGGCGATCCATTTGCGCTTGCGCCCGGGTGTGATCTGGCTCCAGATCGGCGCCAGCGGGCGCAGTGCAGCCTGTTGTGAACCATTCAGGGACGCCCAGGTCGGCGGACTGTCCGCCGGTGGCATCACCGGTCTGGCGGGTGCCGCAGCCTTGGCAGGTGCTGTCGGTTTGACCGGTGCTGCCACTGTGGCAGGTCTGGCCGGCCTGGCCGCGGCGGCCGGCGCGGATGGCGCGCTGGCCGGCACGCCGGTCTGGCCCAGCGTACCATTTCCAGCCAGGGCCAGTGTGCCAGCGAGTCCGGCGGCCGCGCTTCGAGCCTGCAGGAGCTGCAGCAGTCCTCGCGCCGACATGGGCCGGATCAACGGGCCGCGGCGCCTTGCAGGCGCAGGAATTGCTGGAATCCCGGATCAGCGTACGCGGCAGGTGGCAGGTCGTCCACCAGCAGCGCTGCATCGAGCCGTGCCAGATCCCTGGCTGCCTTGTCGTCGAGCAGTCGGTCGATCGCGATCAGCCCGATCAGCAAGGCCAGCACTGGCAATACCATGCCCATGCGTTGCCAGGGGCCTGGGCGGCCCGTGCCGCCGACGAGCGCGGTGTGGCCGGACTGCGCGAGCAACTCGACCGTGCGTACCCGTGCCCGTTTGCGCTGCGCCACCGCCTGCATGCGCGCATGCCGCAGGCGTTGCGCGATATCTCCCGGCAAGGCGTCGCTGCCGTCGGACAGGCGGGCCGCGAGCTTCAGGCCGAAGCGCTCTTGCAACAGGTCCGATTGGTGCGTGGATGAATTGGTCATATCGTGATCCCCCTGGTGCGTAGCGCCCGCGCGAGCGCGGCAACGGCGCGCGAACAGTGTGTCTTGACGCTGCCTTCCGTGCAACCCATGGCCGCGGCCGTCTCACTGACGTCCATTTCCTCCCAGTAACGCATCAGGAAGGCTTCCCGTTGACGCGCGGGCAGTTGCGCGATCTCGGCCTCGATTTCCCGCAGGGTCTCGGCGCGCTGCACCGCGTCCTGGGCGCTTTCGGCCTGTGGCCCGTCGGCCAGCACCTCGAGCAGGTCGAACTCGCCATCTTCTCCCGGCGTCTCGAAGTCTCCCATGTTGGAGAACAGCGCATTGCGCGTCTTGCCGCGGCGAAACCAGTCCAGCATGCAGTTCGACAGGATGCGCTGGAACAGCAGCGGCAATTCGTGCGCCGGCTTGTCACCATAGCTCTGTGCCAGTTTCATCATGCTGTCCTGCACGATGTCGAGCGCCGACTCCTCGTTGCGTACGTGGTAGTACGCACGTTTGAATGACCGCTTTTCGACGCTTTTCAGGAAGTCGGACAGTTCGCGTTCGGTTGCCAAAGGGGGTCACCGTGGGGTGGGGGCAAGGGCGCCCGCCAGTGTGCCGCTGGCGGTGGATTATGGCATCGGGCGTCACCCGTGCGGCACGTGGTACGTGCCTTCGCAGACCGTGCTGCGGGTCGATTTTGCACTTGCCATGGTGCGATGATGTTTTGCAGTGCGATAATGCGCGCGGCAAATCAAATCGCAAACGGGTCATGGTCTGGCGCTTCGTGGGTTGCGCCTGTGGCCTTGGCCTCAAGTCCCGATGCAGCGTCACGAGCGCTCGCGAAGGGGCACCCAAGGTCTTTCGTCAGAGAAATTCACAAAGGTTCATCATGGAAATCTCCAACGCTGAAATCAGTTCCGCGGCCGCTGCGAGCGCCGCTTCGCGCCAGGGGGCGACAACTGCGCCACTGGAATTGCGTGGTGCGGAAATCGTCGTCAAGGCCTTGCAGGCCGAAGACGTCAAGTTCGTCTGGGGTTACCCGGGCGGTGCCGTGTTGCACATTTACGACGCGTTCTACAAGCAGGACACGATCCAGCACGTGCTGGTGCGCCACGAACAGGCTGCCGTGCATGCGGCTGACGGTTACGCCCGTGCCACCGGCGAGGTCGGTGTCGCGCTGGTCACCTCCGGCCCCGGCGTGACGAATGCCGTCACCGGCATCGCAACCGCCTACATGGACAGCATCCCGCTGGTGATCATCACCGGGCAGGTTCCCACCGCGGCGATCGGTCTCGACGCCTTCCAGGAGTGCGATACCGTGGGCATCACCCGCCCGATCGTGAAGCACAACTTTCTCGTCAAGGACGCGCGCGACATCGCGGATGTGATGAAGAAGGCGTTTCACATCGCGCGCAGCGGCCGGCCCGGGCCGGTCGTGGTCGACATTCCGAAGGACGTATCGTTCAAGATCGTGCCGTTCAGCGGCTACCCGCGCAGCGTCGAGATGCGCTCCTACAACCCGGTGCGCAAGGGGCACGGCGGGCAGATCCGCAAGGCGTTGCAGTTGCTGCTCTCGGCCAGGCGCCCGTACATCTACACGGGCGGCGGGGTGCTGCTGAGCAACGCGTCGCAGGAGTTGCGCGCGCTGGTGGACCTGCTCGGCTACCCGGTCACGCACACCCTGATGGGGCTCGGGGCCTACCCGGCGACGGACCGCAAGTTTCTCGGCATGCTCGGCATGCACGGCACCTTCGAGGCCAACAACGCGATGCAGCATTGCGACGTGCTGCTCGCCGTGGGCGCGCGCTTCGACGACCGCGTGATCGGCAATCCGAAGCACTTCGCGCAGAACGAACGCAAGATCATCCACATCGACATCGACCCGTCGAGCATTTCCAAGCGTGTCAAGGTCGACATCCCGATCGTCGGCGATGTCAAGGACGTGCTGACCGAGATGCTGGCCATGCTGCGTGGCGCGCCGGCGCGCCCGGACGCGCAGGCCCTCGAGGCCTGGTGGGACACGATCGAGCAGTGGCGCAAGCGCGATTGCCTGCACTTCGACATGGGCAAGGGCGACGTGGTCAAGCCCCAGCACGTGATCGAGACCCTGTGGAGCATGACCCGCGATACCGAGACCTACATCACCTCCGATGTGGGGCAGCACCAGATGTGGGCTGCGCAGTACTACCGTTTCGACCAGCCAAGGCGCTGGATCAACTCTGGCGGCCTGGGCACCATGGGTGTGGGTATCCCGTTCGCCATGGGCGTCAAACTGGCCCGGCCGGAGGCCGAGGTGTTCTGCGTGACCGGCGAAGGTTCGGTACAGATGTGCATCCAGGAGTTGTCGACCTGCCTGCAATACAACACGCCGATCAAGATCGTCTCGCTCAACAACCGCTACCTGGGCATGGTGCGCCAGTGGCAGGAACTCGACTACGAGGGCCGCTACAGCCACAGCTACATGGATGCCTTGCCCAATTTCGTCAAGCTCGCCGAGGCCTATGGCCACGTCGGCATGCTGATCGAGAAGTCGCAGGACGTCGAGCCGGCGCTGCGCGAGGCGCGCAAGCTCAAGGACCGCACGGTGTTCATGGACTTTCGCACCGACCCCACCGAGAACGTCTTCCCGATGGTCAAGCCCGGCATGGGCCTCACCGAGATGCTGCTGGGTTCCGAGGAGTTGTAGCCACCATCAGCGACAGCGCTTCGATCGCCGGGCATCGGCCAGCAGGGCGGACCTGCCGGCTCGATGCGATTTTCCATCCATTCGCGCATCGTCTATTGCTTGCCGAGCCTGGTTGTTACCGCAACCAGGGGAGGGCGGCGAAAAGAGGATTCCATCATGAAACACATCATTGCAGTCTTGCTCGAGAACACGCCCGGGGCCTTGTCGCGCGTGGTCGGGCTTTTTTCCGCGCGCGGCTACAACATCGAGTCGCTCACCGTCGCACCGACCGAGGACGAGAGCCTGTCGCGCATGACGATACAGACCACCGGCTCGGACGACGTGATCGAGCAGATCACCAAGCACCTGAACCGCCTGATCGACGTGGTCAAGGTGGTCGACCTGACGGAGGGCGCCTACATCGAGCGCGAACTCATGATGGTGAAGGTGCGCGCCGTCGGCAAGGAGCGCGAGGAGATGAAGCGCATGGCCGACATCTTCCGCGGCCGCATCATCGACGTGACGGAGAAGAGCTACACGATCGAACTCACCGGGGTGCAGTCGAAGAACGACGCCTTCCTGGAGGCCATCGAGCGCAGTGCGATTCTGGAAACGATCAGGACCGGATCGAGCGGGATTGGCCGCGGCGAACGGATTTTGCGGGTCTGAGCGACCGACTTAGGAGAAACGAAGAATGAAAGTCTATTACGACAAGGATTGTGACCTGAGCGTGATCAAGGGCAAGACCGTGGCCATCATCGGCTACGGCAGCCAGGGGCACGCCCACGCGCAGAACCTCAACGACAGCGGCGTCAAGGTCGTCGTCGGCCTGCGCAAGGGAGGCGCCTCCTGGCCGAAGGTGGAGAAGGCGGGCCTGCAGGTCGCCGAAGTCGCCGCCGCGGTGAAGGCCGCCGATGTGGTGATGATCCTGTTGCCCGACGAGCAGATCGGCGCCGTCTACACGACCGAGGTCGAGCCCAACATCAAGCCGGGCGCCTCGCTCGTGTTCGCGCACGGCTTCAACGTCCATTACGGGTTGGTCGCGCCGCGCGCGGACCTGGACGTCTGGATGGTCGCCCCGAAGGCGCCCGGCCACACCGTGCGCAACACCTACGTGCAGGGCGGCGGCGTGCCGCACCTGATCGCGATCGCGCAGGACAAGTCGGGCCGCAGCCGCGAACTGGCGTTGAGCTACG
>JBDHRZ010000225.1:0-5470 GCA_039807845.1 Rhodoferax sp. | reverse complement strand
TTGCTCGCCAGGATGCGTGCGGTCGTGCGCCGCAAGGGCGGGAGCGCGCGGGTGGTACTGAGCAACGGCGTGCTGGCCCTGGACCCGGTCACGCACGAGGTGACGCAGGGAAGGCAGGCGCCCCGTCTCTCGGCGCGCGAGTATTCGCTGCTGGAGGCGTTGTTGGTGCGTCCGGGAGCGATCCTGTCGCGCAGCGAGCTGGAGGACCGGTTGTACGGCTGGGGCCATGAGGTCGAAAGCAATGCGGTGGAATTCCTGATCCATTCGCTGCGCAGAAAGCTCGGCAGCGACGCGATCCGGAATGTGCGGGGTGTCGGATGGATGGTGACGAAAGGCGCGTAGGTCTCTCGCTGCAGACCAGGCTGTCGCTCTGGCTGGGTGCGGCCATCGTGGTGGGCGCACTGCTGGCTGCCGTTGCCACTTACTACGCGGCGTACGCCAATGCGATCGAGCTGCAGGACGACCAGTTGCGCCAGTTGGCCGTGCTGGTGAGCCGCTATGAGCAGCACGAAGCGGGCCTGCGCTTCGCCGGCAAGACACGCCGGCGCGATCCGGAGACGCAGTTCGTGGTGGAGGAACTGCCCGACACCAGCGTGGACGCGATCGCGAGTGGTCCGCTGGCCGGGCTGCACGGCGGCTTGCCCGAGGGCTTGCAGACCGTGCGCCCGGCGAAGATGGCCTACCGCATCGTGGTGCAGCCACTTGTCTCGGGTGGGCACGTGGTGGTGGGCCAGCGCACGGCGGTGCGCGGCGAACTCGCGCGCGTCAACGCCCGCCAGGCTGTTCTGCCGCTGGTGCTGTTGATTCCGGCGCTCATGCTGATGAGCCGCGTCATCGTGCGGCGCACGTTCCGGCCCGTGGGTGCCGTCGCGGATGAGCTGGATCGACGTGACGACGAGGATCTGCATCCCCTGGCCCAGGGCCGCCTGCCGATCGAGGTCTGGCCGTTCGTGCAGGCGATCAACCGATTGTTCGGGCGTGTCGATCGGACGCTGGCGGAGCAGCGGCGCTTCGTCGCAGACGCCGCGCACGAACTGCGCACCCCGCTGGCGGCGCTGTCGCTGCAGGCGGAACGCCTGGGCGAAGCACCCATGTCCGAGGCAGCCAGGCAGCGGCTCGGCACGTTGCAACTGGGCATCGAACGCAGCAAGAATCTGATCCAGCAGTTGCTTGCGCTGGCACGCGCGCAGGACAAGGGGCCGACCCCGCAACGCAACCTGTCCGTGCATGGGGTCTTTCGCGAAGTGCTGGAGGAATTGTTGCCGCTGGCCGAACGCAAGGCGATCGACATCGGCGTGCTGGAAGGACCGGATGCCTGCGTGCGCGCCAACGAGACCGATCTGCGTACGCTGGTACGCAACCTGGTGGACAACGCGATCCGCTACGTGCCGGTCGGCGGGCGCATCGATCTGGCGGCATCGGTCGATGGCGATGCGGTGGTACTCGAGGTGCGCGACAACGGCCCCGGCATCGCACCGCGCGAGCGCGAGCGCGTGTTTGATCCGTTCTACCGTGTGCCGGGCAGCACCGAGGTCGGCTCTGGTCTGGGGCTGTCGATCGTGCAGTCGATCGCCAACCGCTTGCATGCGCAGCTGCAGTTGTCCGATGCCGGCGAAGGGGAACCCCACGGCCTGCGCGTCACGGTGCGCGTGCCGATGGACCGTTCGCAGCCGCTCGGGCGTGCCGGGCCCGTCGCCTGAGAGCGCACGAGTTGGCCTCGCTGTCCTGCGTGACGGAGCAGGTCTTCCTGCTGCCCGACGAGGCGCCGCTCGGTGTGGTGCGCGGCCACTCGCTGCAGGGCAGCATCGCCGCGAGGCACAATGGCAACTGCATCACAATGCAGGGGGCCGAGCCGTGACTTGGTCGTCCAGACGAACAGGGACATCTCTGCGCAGCGATGCATTGCCGCCCTGACGCCCATGGTTGGGCAGTCCACCAGGAGTCCCCATGTCCGCCTATCTCGTCGTCGACACGCAATTGAGCGATCCCGAACTCTATGAACAGTACAAGCTGCGCGCCAAGTCGTTGGCGGAAGAATTCGGCGGCATCTATCTGGCGCGTGGCGGTCCGATGGTGGTCAAGGAGTCTGATCTCTGGTCACCGACCCGCATGGTGCTGGTGCAGTTCCCCTCGGTGCAGCAGGCGCGCAATTTCTACGAGTCGCCCCAATACCAGGAGTTGCTGGGGATCGGCAGGAAGGCCGCGCGCAGGACGCTGGTGATCCTGGAAGGCGCGTGATCCGCTTGCCAGCGGCGCCCCGACGCAGTGCCCGGCTGGGTCCGCTGTCTGGCCCAGACTGGTCCGACTTGCGCAAGTATTACAGTTGTCGCCTGTCTGTCGACAGTCTTGTCGCCGTAGAGTCGGGGAATGACGACAGACACGCCATCCAGCGGCGACGCCGCGCCGCGTTCGATCGCAATCATGCTGCGCGACTGGGTTTTTGGCGAGCCGATGCCGCAGCCAGTCGTGCATGAGCGCGACGATGAGCAGGCATGGCAGGACTGGTTGAATGCGGTGGCCGATCAGGAGGCGGTGATCGAATTCGAGGACACCCAGCCGCTGGACTCGCGCTGAGTGACCAAAGTAAACCCCTTCACGGGTCCAGCGATGCGCTCCAGCGGTCGTTCCATGCCTTGTCCAGCGCCTGGCGGTCCTGCCGGGTCGGGCGGCCGCCCTCGCGACTGAGCGCGGGTTCGGTACCCATGCGGCGCAGTTCCTGCGTTTGTGCGCGCTGGCGCAGGCTGTCCTCGGTCTCCGCATAGAGCTGCTGCGCGACGGGCGCGGGTCCGCGCCGGTCGCTGAGCCCCTGCACCACCACCGTACGCGTCAGGCCGGCCTGCTGGCGCAGTTGCACGGTGTCGCCGGGCTTGAGTTCGCGCGCAGGCTTGGCGATGCTGCCGTTCACCTGCACCCGGCCCTTGTGGATGTCCTCCGTGGCCAGGCTGCGCGTCTTGTAGAAGCGCGCAGCCCACAGCCACTTGTCGATCCGGATCGATTCCATCGTCTGGCATTCTCGCGCAGAGCCTGCGATTCTCGTCAGTGCAGGCTGCTGCCGGGGCTTTCAAGCCCGCGCCAGCGAGGCGCACCCAGGGACGGCGGCAACAGGCTGGAACAACCACGTCCGCTACGTGTCGTCTGGCCCCGGGCCCTGGTCGGAGAGTACGATTGCGGCGAAACCCCGTATGAAACTCAACATCCTGTCCGACCTGCACCTCGGGTTCGCCGCCATGGATCGGCCGCACAACGACGCCGATGTCGTCGTGCTGGCCGGGGACATCGGGCGCCCGCAGATCGCCAGCGAATGGGCGCGCGGTTTCGACAAGCCGGTGCTGTACGTGCCGGGCAATCATGAGTTCTACGGCGGCAGCGTGAACGGCACGCTGGCGCAACTGCGCAGGCTGTGCGCCGGCACCTGTGTGGACGTGCTGGACGGCTCGGAGGTCTACCTGGGCGGTGTGCGGTTCCTGGGCACCACCTTGTGGACCGATTTCCGCTTGTTCGACACGCGCGAACTCGATGCGGCCGCGCGCGCGGAGGCCGTGCGGTGCATGCGCGACTTCTCGCGCATCGCGTCGGACGCGGATCCGTCGCGGCCGTTTCGGCCGCGCGATGCAGCGCGGCTGTTCGGCCGCCAGGCGCGCTGGCTCGTGCGCGCGCTGGCACGGCCGTTCGATGGCCCGACCGTCGTGATCACCCACCACGCACCGTCGCCGCGCAGCATCCACCCGCGTTACGACGGCGCCTTGCTCAACGCATGTTTCGTCTCCAACGCCGAGTACCTGTTCGACGCCGGGCGCGTCGATCTGTGGATCCACGGCCATACCCACGACAGCTTCGACTACCAGCTCGGTGCCACGCGCGTGGTCTGCAACCCGCGGGGCTACACGCGCGACGGCGTGTGCGAGAACGCGCGCTTCGACCCCGGTTTCATGGTCGAGCTCGACACGGGGTCGGTCGGCAACCGCTGGCTGGTCGACGCCGCCTGACAGCGTCGCGGATTTCAATGCCGGCGCCCGCCTGCCGCCGTTCGAGCTTCGTCCAGGAACGCTTTCAGCGCGGCACTGTGATCGCCGGCACGCCAGACGCAGTTGGCCTGTGACAGCACCCGAGCGACCGTCAGGTGCACGAAGACCGCCTCCTTGCCAACCGAAGCGTGGCGCACCGCCTCGGGCACCAGCGCGACGCCCAGCCCGCGTGCGACCAGGGTCACCACGCTCGGCCAGTGACGCACCTCATGGCGAATGTCGGGGCTGAAGCCTGCGCTGGTGCAGATCGTCAGCACGCGCTCGTGGTAGTCGGGCGAAGCCTCGCGCGCGAACATCACGAAGGTCTCACCCTTCAGTGCCGCCGGATCGACGACACGCGAACGCGCGAGCGCATGGCCGCGCGGCAGGCAGCACAGAAAGGGATCAGCAGAAAACGGCTCGGCGTGCAGCGTGTGCGGCAGTTGCGATGAATGCAGGAAGCCGACATCGATGCGGCCGTGCGAGAGTTCGACCACCTGCGCCTGCGAGTTGAGTTCGAACGAGCGCACGCGGATCTCGGGGTGCCGCTCGCCGAAGTCGTGCAGCAGCCGGGGCAGGTCCCGGTACAGCATCGAGCTGACGTAACCCACGCGCAGCGATCCGCGTACCCCGCCCTCCACGTCGCGTGCGAGCCGCGCCGCGTCGTCGGCCTGCGCCAGCAGCGCCTGCGCCGCCGGGACGAAGGCGCGCCCTGCTTCGGTCAGGCGCACGCCCCGGCTGTTGCGCTCGAACAGGCGTGCGCCCAGCGAGTCCTCGAGCTGGCGAATGTTCCATGACAGCGGGGGTTGCGAAATGGCCAGTCGTTCGGCTGCCCGGCTGAAGTGCAGCTCTTGCGCGAGCACGAGGAAATAGCGCAGGTGTCGGAATTCCATGATGAAATTATTGTATTGATCAAGAGTTAATCAATATTGGACAAGTATTCATCCGCGGAACAGACTCGGGCCTGATTTCGACGTACTGCACGTGAAACACCACGCCGGATGAATCAGGAGACCGTCATGACCACCAATCCACCCGCACTTCCCCGTACCGTCGCGCAGCAGCATCCGATCCCGGATCAGCGCGGCGTCAACCTCTACGAGACCGACCCCTTCATCAAGGGTTTGCTGGGCGTCTACCTGCCCGCTGACTTGGTGCGCCATCTCGAGCCGCATTTCAGCCGCCTTGGCGGCCTTGCCGGTGGCCTGCTGGACGAACTCGCCACCGTTGCAGACCGCAACCCGGCCATGCTGGAGCATCGCGACCGCACCGGCGTGAACGCGCAGAGGATCATCAAGCATCCCGCCTTCGTCGAGATGGAAAAGTTTGCGTTCGGCGAATTCGCCATGGCGGCGGTTTCTCACCGCGACGACGTGCTGGGCTGGCAGGGCAAGATGCCGCCGATCGTCAAGTACCTGCTGTTTTACCTGTTCGCGCAGGCCGAATTCGGCCTGTGCTGCCCGGTG
>JBDHRZ010000224.1:0-5476 GCA_039807845.1 Rhodoferax sp. | reverse complement strand
CGGCTTGCGGCGCACGTACAGGGCGCCAATGCCTTTCGGACCGTAGGTCTTGTGGGCGGTCAGGCTCATCAGGTCGACCGGCAGTTCGGCCAGATTGAACGCAACCCGGCCAGTCGCCTGCGCAGCGTCCACATGGAACAGCACCCCGTGCGCGCGGCAGAGGGCGCCGATCGCGGCGATGTCCTGGATCACGCCGATCTCGTTGTTGACGAACATCACGCTCGCCAGGACCGTATCAGGCCGGAGCGCGGCCTTGAACGCGTCGAGGTCGAGCAGACCGTCCGGCTGCACGTCGAGGTAACTGACGGCGAAGCCGCGGCGCTCGAGATCGCGGCAGGTATCGAGCACCGCCTTGTGCTCAGTCTTGACGGTAATGATGTGCCGACCTCTTGCCTGGTGGAACTCGGCAGCACCCTTGAGCGCCAGGTTGTTCGACTCGGTGGCACCGGAGGTCCAGACGATCTCGCGCGGATCGGCCCCCACCAGCGCGGCCACGTGACCACGCGCCACCTCGACCGCAGCCTCGGCCTCCCAGCCCCAGGCATGACTGCGCGATGCGGGGTTGCCGAAATGCTGGTGCAACCACGGCAGCATCGCCTGTACCACCCGTTCGTCACAGGGGGTAGTGGCGCTGTGGTCCATGTAGACCGGAAGCTCGGACCTGGGTTCCATGACAACCATTTTCTCCGTTCGCCGCGCCGCGCGCCTGCGCGCGCACCGACCGTGTGGCAGCGGGTCAGGACTTCATCAGGGCGCTGCCCAGTGCAAACACCGAATTGGGAGCGTTCACGCGTACCGGCTTGCTGACCGGCATGGCGGATATCGCGCGCTTGACATGCGGCTTGTCCTCCACCTGCAGTCCCTTGGCAAGCTGCTCGTCAACGAGTTTCTGCAGCGTGACCGAGTCCAGGAACTCCACCATGCGCACGTTCAGCGACGCCCACAGGTCGTGCGTCATGCAGCGCGAGCCGTCACCCATGCAGTTCTGCTTGCCGCCGCACTGGGTCGCGTCGATCGGCTCGTCCACCGAGACGATGATGTCGGCCACGGTAATCTCGGACGCCTTGCGCGCCAGCGTATAGCCGCCGCCCGGACCACGGGTGGATTCGACGAGTTCGTGGCGGCGCAGCTTGCCGAACAACTGCTCGAGGTAGGAAAGCGAGATTTGCTGGCGCTGGCTGATCGCCGCCAACGTGACCGGCCCGTTGCTCTGACGCAAGCCCAGGTCGATCATCGCCGTCACGGCGAAGCGGCCCTTGGTAGTGAGACGCATAGAAGACTCCTTCCGTTGGACAGTGCGAACCGATAGCTTTGCAAGCACACCCCACCGCACACTCCGAAGGCGCGCGGGGCGACCCATTGCGGGCACCATCAGCCGATAGATGGGTAGTTGACTAAATAATTCAAGTATAAATCGTATCCGACGAAATAAGTCAACTAAATGAACGACCCAGCGACAAGACAGTCACAAGTAAACCAGACGCGTCGAGATCACCAGACACGGCGCGCCATCAAGTCCGGCGCCCAGCAGCCCGTCCGGCTGCAGGGGATCAGCCACCGGCAGACGATAACGGGTCCGCGCCACTGGCGCCAAACGCCCGCCGCTTCAGGCTTGCGAGCTGGTCACGCACCTGCGCCGCCTGCTCGAAGGCGAGATTGCGGGCATGTTCGAGCATCAGCTTTTCCAGTCGCTTGATCTCGCGGCCGATGTCCTTTTCGCTCATTTCCTCGATGCGGGCGCGCTGCAGCGCTTCCTGCTCCATCCGTTCGAGCTCGCGCCCGGCCTTTTCGCTGTAGACACCATCGATCAGGTCGCGCACGGTCTTGACGATCGAGCGCGGCGTGATGCCATGCAGCTGGTTGTACTGCAGTTGGCGCTCGCGCCGGCGGTTGGTCTCCCCGATCGCGCGCTCCATCGAATCGGTGACCCGGTCCGCGTACAGGATCGCGCTGCCATGCACGTTGCGCGCGGCGCGGCCAATGGTCTGGATCAGGCTGCGCTCGGAGCGCAGGAAGCCTTCCTTGTCGGCATCGAGGATCGCCACCAGCGACACCTCGGGGATATCGAGTCCCTCGCGCAGCAGATTGATGCCCACCAGCACGTCGAACGTGCCCAGCCGCAGGTCGCGCAGGATTTCGACCCGCTCGACCGTGTCGACGTCGCTGTGCAGGTAGCGGACCTTGACGCCGTTGTCGCCCAGGTAGTCGGTCAACTGCTCGGCCATCCGCTTGGTGAGGGTCGTGACCAACACGCGCTCGGAGCGCGCAACGCGGTTGCGGATTTCCTGCAGCAGGTCATCGACCTGGTGCGTCGCCGCGCGCACCTCGACCTGCGGATCGACCAGGCCGGTCGGCCGCACCAGCTGCTCGACCACCTGGCCGCAATGATCGCGCTCCCACTGCGCCGGCGTGGCCGAGACCAGGATCACCTGGCCCATGCGCGCCTCCAGCTCCTCGAACTTCAGCGGCCGGTTGTCCAGCGCGCTGGGCAGCCGGAACCCATACTCGACCAGCGTGGTCTTGCGCGAACGGTCACCGTTGTACATGCCGCCCAACTGGCCGATCAGCACGTGCGACTCGTCCAGGAACATCAGCGTGTCCCGGGGCAGGTAATCGGTCAGGGTGGACGGCGGCTCGCCGGGCGCGGCGCCGGACAGGTGCCGGCTGTAGTTCTCGATGCCCTTGCAGTGCCCGACCTCGCTGAGCATCTCGAGGTCGAAGCGGGTGCGCTGCTCGAGCCGCTGCGCCTCCACCAGCTTGCCGGCCGCCGCCAGCTCGCCGAGCCGCTGCGCCAGTTCGAGCTTGATCGACTCGACGGCCGCCAGCACCTGTTCGCGTGGGGTGACGTAGTGGCTGCTCGGATAGACCGTGAAGCGCGGGATCTTCTGCCGGATGCGCCCGGTCAGCGGATCGAACAGCTGCAGGGTCTCGATTTCCTCGTCGAACAGCTCGATGCGCAGCGCCAGTTCGCTGTGTTCGGCCGGAAACACGTCGATCGTGTCGCCGCGCACGCGGAACTTGCCGCGCGAGAAATCCTCCTCGTTGCGCTGGTACTGCATGCGTACCAGCTGGCCGATCACGTCGCGCTGGCCCATCCTGTCGCCCGTGCGCAGCGTCATCACCATCTTGTGATAGGCCTCCGGCTGGCCGATGCCGTAGATCGCCGACACGGTGGCCACGATCACCACGTCACGCCGCTCGAGCAGGCTCTTGGTGCAGGACAGGCGCATCTGCTCGATGTGCTCGTTGATCGCCGAGTCCTTCTCGATGAACAGGTCGCGCTGCGGCACGTACGCCTCGGGCTGGTAGTAGTCGTAATAGCTCACGAAGTACTCCACCGCATTGCGCGGGAAGAACTCGCGGAACTCGCTGTACAACTGCGCCGCCAGCGTCTTGTTGGGCGCGAACACGATCGCCGGGCGGCCCAGCCGCGCGATGACGTTCGCCATCGTGAAGGTCTTGCCCGAACCAGTCACGCCAAGCAGGATCTGGAACACCTCGCCGTCGCCGACGCCCTCGACCAGCCTGTCGATCGCCTCGGGCTGGTCACCGGCGGGCGGGTACGGCTGGAACAGTTCGAACGGGGAACCAGGAAAGTGCACGAAGCGGCCCGCGGCCCCGGCATCGGCCGCACTGGCCTGGGGCGGACTGTCGTCGATGAGGGTCGTGCTGGAATCGGTCATGGGATCTGGAGCGCGCACAGCGGTCGCTAGAATGAGAGGCAACTGGCTAGCCTACCGCAGAATGCACCGATCTGCCGGCCTGTCATGACACGCTCCCGCATCCGTCGAACCGCCAGCGAACCGCAAAGAAGTACCACCATGTCCTTGTTCACCGCCGTTGCCATGGCCCCGCGCGACCCGATCCTGGGGCTGAACGAACAATTCGCCCAGGACAACCATCCGACCAAGGTGAACCTGGGCGTCGGGGTGTACTACGACGAGCACGGCAAGTTGCCGCTGCTCGAGTGTGTACGAGCGGCCGAGAAGGCGTTGATGGAAACGCCGAAGGCACGCGGCTACCTGCCGATCGACGGCATCGCCGCCTACGACAGCGCCGTCAAGGCGCTGGTGTTCGGCGGTGACTCCGAACCCGTCCGCTCGGGGCGCGTCGCCACCGTGCAGGCGCTCGGCGGCACCGGCGGCCTGAAGATCGGCGCCGATTTCCTCAAGAAGCTCAGCCCCGACGCCAAGGTGCTGATCAGCGACCCGAGTTGGGAGAACCACCTGGCGCTGTTTCGCAATGCCGGGTTCGAAGTGGACTATTACCCTTACTACGACGCCGCCACCCGGTCGGTCGATTTCGCGGGCATGCGTGCTGCCCTGCAGGCGGCTGCGACGGGCACCATCGTCGTGCTGCACGCCTGCTGCCACAACCCCACCGGGTGCGACATCGACGCTGCGCAGTGGGACGAAGTCGTCGCGGTATGCAAGTCACGCGGGCTCACGCCGTTCCTGGACATGGCGTACCAGGGTTTCGGCAACGGTATTCGGGAAGACGGCGCGGCGGTGCAGAAATTCGTGCAGGCCGGCCTGAACCTGCTCGTCTCGACCAGCTTCAGCAAGAGCTTCAGCCTGTATGGCGAACGCGTCGGCGCGCTCAGCGTACTGTGCGCCGACAAGGACGAGGCCGCGCGCGTGCTGAGCCAACTCAAGATCGTGATCCGCACCAACTACAGCAACCCGCCGACGCACGGCGGCGCGGTGGTCGCCGCAGTGCTGTCCGACCCGCAGTGGCGTGCCCTGTGGGAGAAGGAACTCGCTGCGATGCGCCAGCGCATCAAGGCCATGCGCCAGAAACTCGTCGACGGGCTCGCGGCCGCAGGTGTCAGTCAGGACATGGGCTTCATCACGCGCCAGGCCGGCATGTTCAGCTACTCCGGTTTGAGCAAGGAACAAATGCAGCGCCTGCGCACGGAGTTCGGCGTCTACGGCACCGACACCGGCCGCATGTGCGTGGCGGCCCTGAACGACAGCAACATCGCCCACGTCTGCGCCTCCATCGCCAAGGTGATGTGACGGCCTGTGGCGCGCTGACGCGCGCCCGCCGCGACAAAGCGCGACCGGCCTCATGGCGACACGCGTGAAGCCCATGGCGGCCTGGCGCGCCGCTGCCGTCGCTGGGCGCGATTCGCCCATAATCCACCTGCGCAGCACGTGGCGGTCAACGGGACCGGCGCGCCTGCCGATCGCCGCCACCCCAATTGTCTGGAGTCCCCATGCGTAGAACCCTGTTGCTGCTGTGCTGCAGCGCCCTTGTCGCTCCCCTGCTGACCAGCCCGGCGCAGGCGCAGTCGTACCCCGATCGGCCGATCCGGCTCGTGATTCCCTTCCCGCCGGGCGGCGGCACCGACATCGCGGCCCGTCTGGTGGGGGAGAAACTCGGTGCGGTGCTGAAACAATCGGTCGTGCCGGACAACAAGCCCGGCGCCAACGGCGTGATCGCGTCTGAATTCGTGGCACGCGCGGCGCCCGAT
>JBDHRZ010000223.1:0-5500 GCA_039807845.1 Rhodoferax sp. | reverse complement strand
GCTCGAGCGCCTGGGCGAGAGCCTGGACGGCCGCGACCTCGACCTGCTGCGCATCACCGATGCGGCCAGTCCGGTGCCCGAGGCGGGGCGGCGCCAGGTCTGGCTGATCGCGCGCCAGCATCCGGGCGAGACCATGGCCGAATGGTTCGCCGAAGGTTTCCTGGAGCGGCTGCTCGCCGCCGCCGACCCGGTCGCGCGCTGGCTGCTGCAGCGCTGCGTGTTCCACGTCGTGCCCAACATGAATCCGGATGGCAGCGTGCGCGGCAACCTGCGCACCAACGCCGCGGGAGCCAACCTCAACCGCGAGTGGCTCGAGCCGGGCATGGAGCGCTCGCCCGAGGTGCTGCGGGTACGCAACCGGATGGAGCGCTCGGGCGTGGACCTGTTCCTGGATGTGCACGGCGACGAGGTGCTGCCCTACGTCTTCGTCGTCGGCAGCGACGGCATCGACGGCTTCACGCCGCGCCTGGCGCAACTGCAGGACGCCTTCAAGTCCAGCTGGAGCGCCAGCAGCCCGGACTTCCAGGACCGCGTCAATTACGGCCCGGCGCACGCCACCCGGGCGAATCCGGCGCTGGCGACCAACTGGGTCGCGCAGCGTTTCGACTGCCTGGCGTTCACGATCGAGATGCCGTTCAAGGACAACGCCGAGCTGCCCGATCCACGCATGGGCTGGAGCGGTGCGCGTTCCAAACGGCTCGGGGCCAGCGTGCTGCAGCCCGTGCTGGCGCTGGTGGAGCGCCTGCGCTGAGAGCGGGTGTTGCACGCTGCACGCGCATGCGGGCCTGCACGTGAACGCAGCCTGATGCGGAACACGCAGGGGCGCGGCCAGGTTTCGTCGTGCCGCCTCGGGGGGGCTTGGCGAAGGCAGCGCTGGCGTGCGCGCTCAGGCGTAGTACGCCGCCACGAAGTCCTCGAAGCTGCCGCTGTCCTGTTCCTCGATGCGCTGCTGCGCCCGCAGCGAGTCGCGCGCCGCCGCTTCGAAGCGTTGCTGGGTCGAAACGTCGAGCGGCTGCGCCAGCAGGGCCTGTTTGTGCTGGGCGGACATGTGCATCGTGTACTTGAAGTAGCCGCCGTGCGTGCGCGCGCCCTCGAGCACCTGCGCCGATGGTGCCAGTGCGGGGTCGTCGATGCGCTGGCGCAGCAGCGCCATGCTGCTGCCGTGGCGCGTGCCGCCATAGGCGGTATCGAGCATGGCGGCAAACGGCGCCATGTCGTCGAACAGTTCGTGCGCCAGCGATCGCAGCGGCTGCTCCCGGTTGTGCAGCATCAGGTGCAGGTTGTCCTGGCGCCCGCGGTTCACGACGCGGCGCTTGTTTTCGTCGTTCTCGCCCTGCTCGCGCGCGCTGATCGGCGGGCTGTCGCGGAACAGGCACATCAGCAGCAGCACGTCGACGATGTCGGCCTGCTCGGGCGTGACGCCGATGTCCACCATCGGATTGAGGTCGAACAGGCGCATCTCGAGGTACTCCACGCCGCGCTGGCGCAGTCCCTTCGCCGGCCGGTCGCCGGACACCCGCTTCGGTCGCATCGGCGCGTAGAACTCGTTTTCGATCTGCAGCAGGTTGGCGTTGAGCTGCAGCCAGCGCGCGCCGTCGCGCACGCCCAGGCGTTCGTAGTAGGGGTCCGGCGTGCGGATCGCGGCTTCGAGTGCTTGCGTGTACTCGGCCAGCGAGTCGAAGCCGATGTGCAGGTTGGACTGCGCGCTGTTCTGGTAGCCCAGGTCGCTCATGCGCAGGCTGGTGGCGAACGGGCCGTACAGCGTTCCGGGCACCAGTTCGAGCAGGCTGGACTTGCGCCCCTGCAGGAACGACTCGCACAGGGCCGGTGAGGCGCCGAACAGGTAGGGCACCAGCCAGCTGTAGCGCAGGAAATTGCGGATCAGGCCGAAATAGCGCCGGTCGACGAAATCCTGCCGGACGCCCCGGTCATCGCAACTGTCCTGCAGTGCGCCCCAGAACGCATCGGGCAGCGACCAGTTGTAGTGCACGCCGGCGATCGCCTGCATGTGGCGCCCGTAGCGCAGGCTCAAGCCCTCGCGGTAGACGCGTTTCATGGTGGCGCGGTGCGAACGGCCGTAGTCGGCCAGCGGGATGCTGCTGTCGTCGCCGATGATGCATGGCATGGAGCCGGCCCACATCGTCTCCGATCCCAGCACCGGCGTGACGAAGCGGTGGATGTCGCGCAGGAAGCGCAATGGCTCGTCGAGTTCGGCGCTCGGCGGGGTGATGAATTCGAGCAGCGCCTCCGAGTAGTCGGTGGTGATCCACGGGTGCGTGAGCTTGGAGCCCAGCGCCTGCGGATGGGGGGTCTGCGCCAGCGTGCCGCGCGTGTCCACGCGCAGGCACTCCTTCTCGAATCCGCGCCGGATGCCGCGCAGCAACTGCGCCGGCGCCCGTTTGGAGAATTGCGCGACCGTGTCGCAACAGGTGAACTTCAGCATGTGACCAGTCTATCCAGGATCATCGAACGGCAGGCAGTATGGCAGTTTTTCTTCCCGCGCCGGGCGGGCCGGCCGAGTGTCCATGCGTCGCCCGGGTGGCCTGCGCCGCAATCGATCGCCAGCCGCGTGGATGCCGGTGCCGATGGGTTGCCGGGCGCACCGCCACGTCGTGCACCGTCACGAATGCACGCCAATGCGGACAATGAACCGGCCGCGCTTGCCACGGGGGCCGTTCGGTCGCGACAATCGGGTCTCATGTCCGCCGCCAAGTTGCCGATACCCGCGAGGAGGGGCCCGTCCAGGCGTCCTGTGCCTGAGGGGTTCGTGTTGTCCGATGGGTTGACCGATCACACGCAAGCGTTCGATTTCCGCTCCAGCCGTTTTTGCGTCGATGCGCAGACGCTCGCGCGCGTGACCGGCCGCTCCGTGCCGCGCTGCCGCCAGGAACTGTTCATCGCCGAGGGCGACATGGCGCTGGCCTACGAGTGGCTGGTGCATGGTCATGGTGCCGAAGATCTCGTCCACGGCCGGCACTGATGCCCACGGCCACGTCCCTGGGCGGCGTGCGCGTCGCGGCCCGCGCCAGCGCTGGGGGCAGGGCCAAGGATGAGGCCAGGAGCGGTCGTCGCTGCGTGCCGGCACAGCCTCCTGCCCATTCCTGCGGGAACCGTCATGACCAGCCAGGTTGATTTCCACTCTCACCTGCGCCAGCAGTTGCAGGGCATTCGCGAGGCCGGCCTGTTCAAGGCCGAACGTGTGCTCGCCACGCCCCAGGGCGCGCACGTGCGCACCGTCGGGGTCGATGGCACCCGGCGCGAGCTGCTCAACCTGTGCGCGAACAACTACCTCGGACTGTCGTCGCACCCGGCCGTCGTCGCCGCGGCGCACGAGGCCTTGCGCAGCCACGGCTTCGGCCTGAGCTCGGTGCGCTTCATCTGCGGCACGCAGGACCTGCACAAGACGCTGGAGGCGCGGCTGTCGCGCTTCCTGGGCACCGAGGACACGATCCTGTACGCGGCGGCGTTCGACGCCAATGGCGGCCTGTTCGAGCCGTTGCTGGGCGAGGAAGACGCCGTGATCAGCGACGAACTCAACCACGCCTCGATCATCGACGGCATCCGCCTGTGCAAGGCACGCCGCTACCGCTATCGGCACGACGACATGGCCGACCTCGAGCGCTGCCTGGTGCAGGCACATGAGGCCGGCGCGCGTTTCAAGCTGGTGTTCACCGACGGCGTGTTTTCCATGGACGGCACGATCGCGCAACTCGATGCCATGCGTGCCCTGTGCGATGCGCATGGGGCCTTGTTGGGAATCGACGACTGCCATGCGACCGGATTCATCGGTGCCACCGGGCGCGGCACGCACGAGTTGCGCGGCGTGTTCGGCAAGGTCGACATCATCACCGGCACGCTGGGCAAGGCGCTCGGCGGCGCTTCGGGCGGTTTCACCAGCGCGCGGCGCGAGGTGGTCGAACTGCTGCGCCAGCGCTCGCGGCCCTACCTGTTCTCCAACACGCTGGCCCCGGCGATCGTCGGCGCCTCGATCGCGGTGCTCGACCTGCTGGAATCGTCCACCGCGCTGCGCGATGCGCTGGCGCAGAACACTGCCTGGTTTCGTGCCGCACTGCGCGCGGCCGGTTTCGCGCTCAACGACAGCGCGCACCCGATCGTGCCGATCATGGTGGGCGATGCCGTGCTCGCGCAGCGGCTGGCGGCGCGCCTGCTCGAACTCGGCGTGTACGTGGTGGGCTTCTTCTTCCCGGTCGTGCCCCAGGGCCAGGCCCGTGTGCGCGTGCAGGTGAGTGCCGCGCACACGCGTGCCGACCTGGAGCAGGCGGTGGCCGCGTTCACGCAGGCAGGCCGCGAACTCGGGCTGCTGGGGTCCGCGGCTCGCACGTCATGATCTGGTCGAGTGGCGCACGGCCGGTGCCGCCGGTCGCATCCTGCCGTGCCGCTGCCGCACTGCGTGCCGGTTCAAGAACGTTGCGATGGGCACCCCGCGCATCCTGATCATCGGGGCCAACGGCCAGATCGGCACCGAGCTCACGCAGGCGCTGGTCGAGCGCCACGGGCGCGCGGCCGTCGTCACCAGCGACCTCGTCCCGGAAGGCCGGGTGATCGGCGTGCAGCACGAGACGCTGGATGCCACCGACGCGAGCGCGCTCGCCGAGCTGGTCGAGCGCCACCGGATCACGCAGGTCTACCTGCTGGCGGCGGCGCTGTCGGCGCGCGGCGAGCAGCATCCCAAGTGGGCCTGGGAGCTGAACATGAAAAGCCTGCTGCAGGTGCTGGAACTGGCGCGCACGCATGCGCTCGAACGCGTGTTCTGGCCCAGCTCGATCGCCGCCTTCGGGCCGTCCACGCCACGTGATCGCACGCCGCAGCACGCGGTGATGGATCCCACCACGGTGTACGGCATCTCCAAGCTCGCCGGCGAGGGCTGGTGCGCCTGGTACCACCGCACGCACGGCGTGGACGTGCGCAGCCTGCGCTATCCGGGACTGATCAGCTGGAAGACCGCGCCCGGCGGCGGCACGACCGACTACGCGGTCGAGATCTTCCACGCCGCGCTGGCGCAGCGGCGCTACACCTGCTTTCTTGCGCCGGATACGGCGTTGCCGATGATGTACATGCCCGATGCGATCCGCGCCACGCTCGAACTGATGGAGGCGCCGGCGGCAGCGCTGCGCGAGCGCCATGCGTACAACCTCGCGGGCCTGAGCTTCACGCCGCAGCAGATCGCCGCGGCGATCCGGCGCCACATCGGCGACTTCGCGCTCGAGTGCAGGCCGGACTTCCGCCAGGCGATCGCCGACAGCTGGCCGCGCTCGATCGACGACCGCGCGGCGCAGCGCGACTGGGGCTGGCGTGCGCGCTTCGATCTCGACGCCATGGTCGCCGACATGCTGGAGAACCTGCAGCGCCCGCGCTCGGGCTGAACCTTGCGCCATGCGGGCGCCGGGTAGATCACGATCCCTGGACAGCCGTGAGACGCACTCGTGCGGCACTCTGGCGCATGCGTACCCCCCGGACGCACGGCTTTCACGGATCGTGG
>JBDHRZ010000222.1:0-5510 GCA_039807845.1 Rhodoferax sp. | reverse complement strand
TTCGAGATGCCCAGCAGACAGGTTTGCCATCGCGTAGCCTAAGACAAAGTTCGCCGTCAACCCGTGCTGAGAACCGTAGGTCGCCTTGAAATGCTCTAGTAGTCGGCCACTATCGAAGGGTGGGATAGAGCGACCGGAGCCGGATGCGCGCATCCGTGGCCGTGAACCGCCACTTCACCCCGACCTCCCGCTCATTCCGGTCGTCCACCCACGCCTCCACCTGCCGCCGCAACTCGCCCGCCGACTCGATCCGGCGGGCCAGGCACTGGCGGCTCAGGGCCGATAGCTCGCACTCGGCCACGTTCAGCCAGCTCCCGTGCTTCGGGGTGTAGTGCCACTCCAGCACCTCCGTCAGCCGGCGGGCGACCGGCGGCAGGAACGCCTCGTACAGCGACCCGGGCGTGTGGATGTTCAGGTTGTCGGTCACCAGCACCGCCCGCCCCGCCCACGGGAAGCAGTCCTCGACCACCCACCGCAGGAACGACGCGAAGTCGGCCCGAGTTCTCCGCTCGGTGACCCGCACGGCCCGCCACCCCAACAGCGGGGCGAATGCGATGAACAGGTTCGCCGTCCCGTTCCGCCGGTACTCGTAGTCGTACCGCCGGGCCTTCCCCGGCTCGCCCGGGACCGGCTGCCGGACCTCCCCGACCAGTTGCACCGGCAGCTGGAAGTGGGTCGGTTCCGCAAAGGACTTGAATCCCGACAACTTGATCGAATGCAGGCGCACGGCGGGCTGGGATGACTGGGGACGGTTGCAGGCAAATGGATGGGCGTCGACGCGCGCGCAACGCCGCGGCCAGAGCGGCCGGTTGCCCGGATGATAGCGTGCCGGCCGTGCCGGAGGTTCTGTGCCGGAGGTTGTGCCGACATGAATCGCCCCCGCGATTCATGTCGGCCCGCTTTCAGTCTTCCTCGCGCCGCGTGGCCGCGAATGCGCTGGCCAGCGCCTGCTGCGTCGCGCCAGGCACCTGGGCATAGTGCGAAAACTCCAGCGTGTAGGCACCCTCCCCGCCGGTGAGCGACTTCAGCCGTGACTGGTAGTCGTCCAGTTCGGCCAGCGGCGCCTGCGCGCGGATCGCGACCTGCCCGGCGGCGCGCGCCTCGGTGCCCGTGACCTGGCTGCGCTTGCCGGCCAGGTCGCCCGTCACGTCGCCGACCACGGCCTGCGGGGCGAGCACCTCCATGTTCGCAATCGGCTCGAGTACCACCGGGTTGGCCGAACGCACCGCTGCGATCACGGCTTTGCGACCGGCGGAGACGAACGCGATCTCCTTGCTGTCGACGGCGTGCGACTTGCCGTCGTAGACCGTGACCCGAATGTCCTGCAGCGGAAAACCGGCGATGACGCCTTCGTCGAGCGCCTGGCGCACACCTTTCTCCACCGCGGGCATGAACACGCCCGGGATCGCACCGCCCTTGACCACGTCGACGAACTCGAATCCGGCGCCCCGCGCCAACGGTTCCACGCGCAGGAATACCTCGCCGAACTGGCCGGCGCCACCACTTTGCTTCTTGTGCCGGGAGTGCCCTTCGGCCGCGCCGGCGATCGTCTCGCGGTAGGCGATGCGCGGCGGACGGGTGTCGAGTTCGAGCTTGTATTGCTGCGCCATGCGCGCGAGCTTTGCCCGCAGGTGCATCTCGCCCAGGCCACGGATCACGGTCTCGTTGGTCTGCGGGTGGCGTTCCACGGTGAAACACGGGTCTTCGACCTCGAACCGGCGCAGCACCTCGAACAGACGCTGCTCGTCCCCCTTGCGTCGCGTCTGCACGGCCAGCCCCTGCATCGGCCTGGGAAAGGCGATCGGCTCGAGGAAGATGTGGTCCTCGTCGTGCGAGTCGTGCAGCACGCTGCCCAGTTCGATCTCCTCGACCTTGGCCACGGCCCCGATGTCGCCGGGCACGAGTGCATCGACCTCGATGTAGTCCTTTCCGTGCAGCTGGTACAGATGGCCGGCCTTGAACGCGCGCCGCCCATCGCCGACGAACAGTTGCGCGTCCTTGCGCACCGTGCCCTGGTGCACCCGGAACACGCCCATCTTGCCGATGAAGGGGTCGCTGATCACCTTGAACACATGGGCCAGCACATGCTGGTCTGGGACGGCCTGGGCCTGGAACGGCTGCGGCTGCGCGTCGCCGGGCCGGCGGCGAAAGAACGGCGGCGGATTGCCCTCCGTCGGATCGGGCGCCAGCCGCGCCAGTACGTCGAGCAGTTGGGGAATCCCGGCGCCGGTGCGCGCCGACACGAACAGGATCGGGATCAGGTGGCCTTCGCGCAGGGCGCGCTCGAACGGCGCATGCAACTCCTGCAGCGAGGGATCGGCGCCGTCGTCCAGGTAACGCGCCAGCAGTTCTTCATCCTCCTCGACGATCTGGTCGATCAGATCGCGGTGCGCCTGCGCCACCGCGGCCACATCGCTTTCGCCACTATCGTGCTCCAGCAGTTCGACCACCTCGTTGCGGTCCGCGCTGGGCAGGTCGAGCACCATGCAGGCGCGCCCGAAGCGTTCCCGCAACCCGGCCACCAGAGCGGGCAGGTCGAGGTTGTCGGCGTCGATCTTGTTGACCACGATCATGCGGCACAGGCCGCGGTCGGCGGCCCGCTGCATCATGCGTTCGGTGGCCGGTTCGATCCCGGTCTGCGCGTTCACCACCACCAGTGCAGTGTCCGCGCCAGCCAGCGCGCCGATCGCCTGGCCGGCGAAGTCCGGGTAGCCGGGAGTGTCGATCAGGCGCACATGCGCCTGATCCCAGGAAAAGCGCATCAGCGACGATTGCAGCGAATGACCCCATTCCTTCTCCTGCGCGTCGAAGTCGCTCACGGTGTTGCCCTTGTCCACCGACCCACGGCTGGCGATGGCGCCACTGGCGTGCAACAGCGCTTCCGCCAGCGTCGTCTTGCCCACCGCGCCGTGTCCGAACAAGGCGACGCAGCGCAGACTGCTGGTTTGAATCGGTTCCATGGACTGGCCTTTCAAGAGAACGAATCAGGGACCCTTCAGTACGAAAGGCTAGGACCGCAGCGGACGATTCGCCAGGTCGGCATCGCGCACGGCCAGCAACCGGGCCAGATCCTCCTGCAGCGGGTCCGGCTCGACGGCTTGCGGTTCGGCGGGCTCGGTCGGTTCTGGCTCGAGTTCGAGCCAGGCCGAAGGTTCGGGCAGGTCGGAATAAGGGCAGGCCAGGTCGTGCGGTAACTGCCAGACGATGCTGCGCAGCCATTGCGGCACCTGCGGATCGATGCGCTCGATCTCGCGCAGCAGGCGGCTCTGGAATGCAAACGCAAAGCGCATCAGGCGTTCGTCCCAGTGACGCACCACCAGACGCAGGTGCAGGAAGGTGCGCCCGCCGTCGGGCTCGAGCAGCACCTGCGCCTCGACCCATTGCTCGGGAATGCCGCACAGGCGCAGCGTGTTGCGGGTGCGCACGCGCAGCAGTTCACGGCGCGTCGCCGGCTCGGCGGCGAAGTCCTGCGTCGCATCCCCGGCCAGGGGCGCTGCCGGCTCGTTGCCGACGTTGCCGGCTTCACCCTGGCCCTTGAACAAGCGCTTCATCAAAGCCATCGTCGCTCCCTCTTGTGTGGCACCCAGGCGGCTCTGCCGCGGCGAGACAGCGCACGCGCAGGGCGCAACGGGAGAATACCACTGGCGCGTGGCCAGGAGCCGTGCGCGCTACAACAGCAGGCTGCCGAAGTGGCGCGCGAACGCCTGCGTCGTCTGCGCATCCAACCTTTGGCCGATGAACACCTCGATGCCGCGCAGCAAGGCGCGCAGTTCCTGTGGATTGCGGCAGCGCTGGATGGCCGCACAGATCGGTTCGGCCGGCTCGCCGAGCCGGTTGTGCACGAAACGCGCGACTTCGGTGCGCATCTGGTCGAATGCCTGCAGGTCGGTGGCCGGTCGCGCGGGCTCCAGCGGCACCGGGGACGAAAAACCGGGCGCCACGGCCGGCTCCAGCGTCGCGGTCGGACCGTCGGGCGCGACCAGGCCGAGCGCAAGCAGATGTTGCAGCGCGGGCTCGAGTTCGCCCACCCGGCTGAACGCGCCGAGTTCGTCCACCGTCTTGCGGCCGTCGATCAGGATCAGCAGGCGCCGCTCGGTCACGCTCAGGCGCGCGCTGCGGTGCTGGACCTCGGCGCGGCCGGCCTCGGTCTTGCCCAGTCGGATTCCTGGTTCCATGGACGTTCTCGCCGGTGCGCTACAGCGCCTGGCGCAGCCGCACGATGCCCTGCTCGATCTGCTCCAGCCCGGCGGTGGCAAAACTCAGCCGCAGGCAGGAGCGATCGGGCGCCTGCGGGAAGAATGGGGCACCCGGAACGAACGCCACCAGCCTGTCGATCGCGCGCCGGGCGAACTCGCCCGCGTCGCGGCCATCGGCCAGGCGCGCCCAGAAGAACATGCCGCCCTGCGGTTCGACGAAATCGATGGCGTCGCCGAGCTCGCGGCGCAGGCTTTGCGCCATCACGCGGGCACGCTCGGCATAGGTGCGGCGCACCACGTCGAGCGTCGCTGCGAGCCGGTCCAGTCCCAGGTAGTGCGCTGCGATGGCCTGCGACAGGTTGCTCGTGTGGGCGTCGCTGAACTGCTTGCACATGGTGGCGCGCGCGAGCAGTTCCGGCGGCGCGACCAGCCAGCCCACGCGCAGTCCCGGGCTGAGGATCTTGCTGAAACTGCCGCAATGCGCCAGCCAGTCGCGGCTGCCGGGCACCGTGGCGCTGAGCGCGAGCAGGCTTGGCGGCGGCGGTGTACCGAAGAAGAGTTCGCCGTACGGATCGTCCTCGACCACCAGCGTGCCGGTGCGCGCGGCGATCTCCAGCACACGCCGGCGCCGCTCCAGGCTCAGCGTGGCGCCGCTCGGGTTGCCGAAGGTCGGGATCAGGTAGATCAGGCGCGGACGGTGCTCGCGCACGAGCTGCTCGAGCACGTCCACCTGCACACCGTCGGCGTCGATCGGCGCGCCGATCAGCTCGGCGCCGTACAGACGAAAGCACTGGATGGTGGCCAGGAAGGTCGGCCCCTCGACGATGACCTTGTCGCCCGGCGAGATCATGGTCTTGCCGATCAGGTCCAGCGCCTGCTGGCTGCCGGTGGTGATGATCAGGCCGTCGGCGCGCACCTCGGCGCCCTTGGCCGCCATGAAGCCCGGCAGCGCTTCGCGCAGCGGCCCCCAACCTTCGGTGGCACCGTATTGCAGCACCGGCCCGGGTGCTGCGAGCACCGCGTCGGCCGCCGCCCGGATGCCTTGCGCATCGAACAGCGCGGGGTCCGGAAAACCGCCGGCAAAGCTGATGATGCCCGGCTTGCCGAGCAGCTTGAACAGTTCCCGGATGGCCGAAGTCTCCACGTTCTGGAGGCGGGACGCGAATTGCATGGTGGTGCCCGATGGCTGCGAGACCCCTATTGTGGCAAGACTGCGCGCCGGTGCAGTTCCCCGGCGCGCATCGGCGACAATGCCGCGACTGCGCCAGGCTGGCGGCGCAAGACAGGGCCCCATATGTCCGACATCGCCGATCT
>JBDHRZ010000221.1:0-5520 GCA_039807845.1 Rhodoferax sp. | reverse complement strand
AGCAGCGACTCGTACATCTCGATGCGTGTCGGGTGCACCGCGATCACGAGGTGCCGGGTGTCGAAGAAGGTCGTGCAGTACTCGTACATGAACTTCATCAGCGGGAACAGGATCGCCCCGCCGGTCTTGCGGAAGTCCGGGTGCACGGCGAGGGCCGACACCTCGGCGATCTTGCCGCCGCGCGCGCGCACCGCCTTCAGGTCGAAGATCGCCTGCAGCGGGAAGCCGAACACGCTCTCGCGGATCAGTGACAGGGTGCCGACCACCACGCCGTCGAACTTCGCGCACAAGGTGGTGGTGGTCGGCAGTGCGTGGTAGATCGTCGCGCGCAGGCCCGAGGGCGCCGGCTTCATGAAGCCGCTGCTCACGTAGGCGTCGTGCAGCAGGTGAAAGCACGCCTCCAGTTCTTCGCGGGTCTCGGCGATCTTCAGCACCAGCCGCTGGTCCGGCTGCGGATCGCAGTCGACGAAGGAGCGAAACACGGCGAAGCGCAGCGATTGCGGGAACAGCGAGAACAGCTTGCGCAGCCCTTCGTGCCACGCCTTGCGGATGCTGGCCAGCAGTGAACGCCGTTTCACCTCTGCCTCCTGTTGCCCTGCGGGCGCAGCCGCACCCGTCGGCCCGGTCGGGCCGTCCGGGCGTCAGCGGCCGTACACATCCTCCAGCCGCACGATGTCGTCCTCGCCCAGGTAGCTGCCCGACTGCACCTCGATCATCTCCAGTTGTACCCGGCCCGGATTCTCCAGCCGGTGCGTCGCACCCAGCGGAATATAGGTCGATTCGTTCTCCGACACCAGAAAGCTTTCGTCGCCACGTGTCACCCGGGCGGTGCCGCTGACGACGATCCAGTGCTCGGCGCGGTGGTGGTGCATCTGCAGCGACAGGATGCCGCCGGGCTTGACCACGATGCGCTTGACCTGAAAGCGCGCTCCCATGTCGACGCTGTCGTACCAGCCCCAGGGCCGGTACACCTTGCGGTGCGTCTGGCCCTCGCTGCGGCCCTGGGCCCTGAGGCCATCGACGATCCGCTTCACGTCCTGCGTGCGCTCCTTGTGCGCTACCAGCAGCGCATCGGGCGTCTCCACCACCACCAGGTCCTGCACGCCCACGCAGGCCACCAGACGCCCGTCGGAGAGCGCCAGCGTGTCGCGGCAGTCGTGCAGCAGCACGTCGCCCTGTGTCACGTTGCCCTGGGTGTCCTTGGGCAGGACTTTCCACAGGGCGTCCCAGGCGCCCACGTCCGACCAGCCCGCCTGCAACGGAATCACCACGCCCAGCGGCAACTCCGGCGCCGGTTCGGCCTGCGTGCGCTTGCTGCCGGTGATGCGCTCCATCACGGCATAGTCGATCGAGTCGGACGGGCAGGCGGCGAAGGCCTGCTTGTCCACGCGCGCGAAGTCGCCGTCGCGTTTCGCGCCCGCCCAGGCCGTGCGGCAGGCTTCGAGGATGTCCGGGCGGCAGGCGCCGATCGCCGAGCGCCAGACCGAGGCGCGCAGCATGAAGATGCCGCTGTTCCAGAAGTAGTCGCCCTGCGCGAGGTATTGCCGGGCGGTGGCCAGATCCGGTTTCTCGACGAAGCGCGCGATCAGTCGGGCGCTGGCATCACTGCCGGCACCGCCGCCGTCCGGATTGCCGCCGTGCTTGTGCGCGGTCCCCGTGGTCTCGGCCAGCGGCGCACCGCCCTGGATGTATCCGTAGCCCGTCTCCGGCGTATCGGGCGTGATGCCGAAGGTGACGATGTGCCCGTGCGCCGCCAGTTGCGCGCCGTGGCGCACGGCGGAGCGAAACGCCTGCGTGTCCACGATCACGTGGTCGGCCGGCATCACCAGCAGCACCGGGTCAATGCTTGCGTCTGCGCTGACTGCCAGTGCGGCGAGCGTCAGCGCCGGTGCGGTATTGCGCCCGACCGGCTCGAGCACGATGGTGCCCGGGCGCCCCATCAGGCGCAGCTGTTCGGCGATCACGAAGCGGTATTCCTCGTTGCACACCACCATCGGCGCGGCTAGCGTGCTGCCGACGCCGTCGGTACGCCGCACCGTGGCCTGCAGCAGCGAGTCGTCGCCGATCAGCGGCAGCAGCTGCTTCGGATACTTCTCGCGCGACAGCGGCCACAGGCGGGTGCCCGAGCCGCCGGACAGCACCACCGGCTGCACCAGCAGGTCGGTTGGCGGGTCTGCTTGTGTCAGCATGTGCTGGCTTCCTCCTGGTGTGATTCGTGCCTGTGCGCCGTACCGGTTCGACGGTGCTCAGCCGCGCGCGTCGCCCCAGCGCAGTTCGGCCGATTCGTCGCCCTGGTAGAGCGTCTTGCCGAAGCGGTCCACGCAGTAGGCGGGCGAGACGATCATGTCCTCGAAGCACATGCCGGCGGCGATGCGCGTGTACTCGAACAGGATGCTGCGCCGCACCGTGGAGCCGCTGCGCAGGATCGATCCATGCCCGATCCAGGCCGGCCCGACGATGCACGCGCCCGGTTCGATGCTCGTGCCCGAGCCGATGTAGACCGGCCCCTGGATGTCGACCTCGTCCCACGGGATGCGGGTGTTGATGCCGACCCACACGCCCGGGCGCACCTGGCGCCCGGGCATGTCCAGGCGCTCGACGTCGCCGCGCAGCACGCGCTGCAGCGTCGACCAGTAATCGCTCACCCGCCCGATGTCGATCCAGTTGAAGAAGCGGCTCTGGGCGTAGAACGGCAGTCCTTCGGCCACCAGGCTGGGGAACAGCTGCGAGCCGATGTCGTAGACCTGCGCCGGCGGGATGTGGTCGAGCGCGGCTGGCTCGAAGATATAGATGCCGGTACTCGCCAGCGTGGAGCGAGCCTCTGCCGGCGTGGGCTTTTCCTGGAACGACTCGACGCGCCCGTCGGCGCCGGCCACCACGATGCCGTAGTTCTGTACCTCCGAGCGCGGCACGTCGAGCGTCACCACGCTGGCGATGGCGCCTTTGTCCCGGTGCTCCTGCAAGGCGGCGCCGATGTCCAGGTCGATCAGCGCGTCGCCGCACAGCACGATCGTGGTCTGGTCGAAGAAGCCGCCGAAGTCCTGGATCTTGCGCATGCCGCCGGCGGAGCCCATCGACCTGGGCACGATTTCCCCCTGCGCGCGCACGCCTTCGTAGGAGTAGCCGATCTGCACGCCCCAGCGGTGCCCGTCACCGAAATACTGCTCGATCTTCTCGTTGTGCCAGGCGACGTTGACCATGATCTCGGTCACGCCGTGCCTGGCCAGGTGCTCGATCAGGTATTCCATCACCGGCTTGCCCAGGATTGGCACCATCGCCTTGGGCAGGTCGTTCGTGAGCGGGCGCACCCGCGTGCCCTGGCCGGCAGCCAGAATCATTCCTTTAGCCATGCGGCCGTTCCTCCCCCTGTCCGGTTGTCGTTTTCATGCTGTCGTGCTCACGCTGCAACGGGCACCAGGTACCCATCGGGGTTGCGGCTCTGCCAGCGCCAGGCGTCCTGGCACATGGCCTGCACGTCGCGCTCGGCGCGCCAGCCCAGCAGCTCCCGCGCCAGTGCCGGGTCGGCCCAGCAGGCCGCCACGTCGCCCGCGCGCCGCGCCGCGATGCGGTAGGGCACCGGACGGCCGCTGGCCTGCTCGAACGCACGCAGCATGTCCAGCACGCTGTAGCCGGTGCCGGTGCCCAGGTTGATGGCGCGGCATTCGGCGTGGCGCTGCAGGCGTTCGAGCGCCTTCACGTGGCCCAGCGCGAGGTCGACCACGTGGATGTAGTCGCGCACGCCGGTGCCGTCGGGCGTGGGGTAGTCGTTGCCCCAGACATTCACCTGTGCGTGCCGGCCCACCGCGACCTGGGCTACGAACGGCAGCAGGTTGTTCGGCACCCCTTGCGGGTCTTCGCCGATCAGCCCGCTGGCGTGCGCGCCCACCGGATTGAAATAGCGCAGGATGGCGATGCGCCACGTGGGGTCGCTCGCGTGCAGGTCGCGCAGCATGTCCTCCACCACCAGCTTGGTCGCACCGTACGGGTTGGTGGCCGACAGCGGGTGGTCTTCGCGCAGCGGCAGCCGCTGCGGCTCGCCATACACCGTGGCCGAGGAACTGAACACCAGCGCGCGCACGCCGCACGCCTGCATGGCCTGCAGCAGGCACAGGCTGCCGTGCACGTTGTTGTCGTAGTACTCCAGCGGCTGCGCGACCGATTCGCCGACTGCCTTGAGCCCGGCGAAGTGGATCACCGCCGTGGCGGCGCTCTCGCGCAGCGCCTGTTCGAGCGCGGCACGGTCGCGGATGTCGGCGCGGATGACCGCAAGCTTCCTGCCGGTGATGCGTTCGACCCGGTACAGCGCCTCGGGCTGGCTGTTGCAGAAGTTGTCGAACACCGTTACGTCGTGCCCGGCCTGCAGCAGTTCCACGCAGGTATGGCTGCCGATGTAGCCGGCCCCGCCGGTAACGAGGATCATGCCGGCACCGTGTCGCCCGCCTGCCCGAGTTGGCGCGCGAGGATCTCGACGATGCGCGTGGCGGCCTGCCCGTCCCACAGGTGCGGGCGGCGCCCCGCCTTGCCCTGGCCGCGCAGCACCTTGCGCGCCTCGGCCACGATCACGTTCGGGTCGGTGCCGGCCAGCACGTTGGAGCCTTCGTCCACCGTGACAGGCCGCTCGGTGTTCTCGCGGATGGTGATGCAGGGCACGCCGAGCGCGGTGGTCTCCTCCTGCATGCCACCGCTGTCGGTGAGCACCACCGCGGCGTCCTTCCACAGGTGCAGGAAGGCCATGTAGCCCTGCGGGCCGATCAGCGTGATGTCCGGCCCGAGGTCGATGCCGAACTTCGCGAGGTTGGCGCGCGTGCGCGGGTGCACCGGGAAGATCAGCGGCAGTTCGCGCGCGATCTCTTTGAGCGCGCCGGCGATGCGCGTCATCACCACCGGATCGTCCACGTTGCTCGGGCGGTGCAGCGTGATCACGCCGTAGCGCGCGCTGCCCCCCGAGTGCTGCTGCTTGAACGCGTGCGTCTCGAAACCGCTGGTGTCGGTGCGTGCGAGTCGCTCGGCCTGGTAGAGCACGTTGTCGACCATCACGTGGCCGACGTAGTGGACGGCATCGGCTGGCTGGCCTTCGCGCTGCAGATGGGCCATGCCGCTGGGTTCGGTCACGAAGAACCAGTCCGAAATGCTGTCGGTGACGAGCCGGTTGATCTCCTCGGGCATGCTGCGGTCGCCGCTGCGCAGCCCCGCCTCGACGTGGGCCACGGGGATGGCGAACTTCTTGGCCACGATCGAGCAGGCCAGCGTGGAGTTGACGTCGCCCACCACGAGCACCGCGTCCGGGCGCTGCTGGTTGCACAGTTCCTCGAACGCCACCATGATCTTCGCGGTCTGCTGCGCATGGCTGCCGCCGCCCGCGCCCATGAACACGTCGGGTTGCGGGATGCCGAGCTCCTCGAAGAACACCTCGTTCATCTCGCGGTCGTAGTGCTGGCCGGTGTGGATGATCTTGAACGCCAGTCCGCCGTGGGCGCGCAGCGCGCGCACGATCGGCGCGATCTTCATGAAGTTCGGGCG
>JBDHRZ010000220.1:0-5540 GCA_039807845.1 Rhodoferax sp. | reverse complement strand
AACGACGCCACGCAGGGCCTGGCCGACGTGGCAGCGGGCCGGGTGAAGGACGCGCGCAGCACCCTGTCCGCCATCAAGCGGCGCTACGCGGACAAGATCGCTCGATGACGGGCCGGGTGGCAGCGTGCCTGTCAAGCACACCGTCAAGCTCAGCGCCAACTTCGAGCGCAATCTCGAGGATCTCGAATCCTTCCTGACGGAAGCCCAAGCGCCGCAGGCCTTCGCCGCTCTGCTGGACGAGCTGGCCGACACCGTCATCCCGAACCTGGAGCGCTTTCCCGGCATGGGCCGCCTGTTCCTCGAGCGCCCGGTGCGCTCGGTGGAAGTGACCAACGCCATCGAACACCTGCATCGGCGGCTCGACGCGCTCGCAAGCGACGGTGAGCTTCGCGAATACGTGATGAAGCATCACCTGCTGCTGTACGCGCGCATCCAGCGCACGGCGTACCTGCTCTCGATCCGCCACCAGCGGCAGCTCTCCTTCGATCTCCAAGCGTACGGGCCTGCCTCGGCTTGAAGGCGGCTCAGTGCGGGCACGCCGCCAGGCGCATCACCCGACCGTCTCGTACACCTCCCGATACGCCTGCACCATCGCCGGCAGGCTGAAGCGCGCCTCGACCCGCGCCCGGCCGGCGGCGCCGGCGGCGCGACGTGCCGGCTCGTCCTGGGCGAAGCGGCATAGCGCCTGGGCCAGCGCCGGCACGTCGCCAGCCGGAACGATCTGCCCGGTGACGCCGTCCTGCACCAGGTCGGCGTTGCCGCCGACGGCGGTGGCGATGACCGGCAGGCCGCTGGCCATCGCTTCCAGGATGGTGTTGGAGATGCCTTCGGCCAGCGAAGGCAGCACGAACAGGTCCAGCCCCTGCATCACGGCCGGCACGTCGCTGCGCGCGCCGGGCAGCCAGGCGAGATCGCGCACGCCGGCGTCGGCGAGGATCTGCTCGCACTCGGCCTTCAGCGCGCCCTCGCCCACCAGCACCAGGCGCAACGTGGTGCGCAGCCCGGGCTGCCGCGACAGCGCCTCGACGAAGGCGCGCGCCAGCAGCGGCTGCGCCTTGACGGTCTGCATGCGGCCGACGGTGCCGGCCAGGCACAGGCCCGGCCCGGTGAAGGGGCAGCCCGGCGCACGCTGCGGCGCCGTGGCCGGGGCGAAGCGATCGATGTCGACGCCGTTGGTGATCTGCGTGACGGCGCCGCGGTCGAAGCCGACCGTCTCGACGAGGTAGCGCTCCAGATCCCGGGACAGCGCGACGTAGCGGTGCACGAAGGGCCGGTAGGCGCGGCGGATCCACTGGTGCTTGCGGCTGCGGCCGTCGGGATCCTCGGCATCGCGGCCATGCTCGCCATGCACGCGCAGCGGCACGCCGGCCCACCAGGCGGCGGGCTGCATCTCGAGCGCGGCCAGGTTGCGCGTGTGCAGCACCTGCGGGCGCATCTCGCGCAGGATGCGCAGCAGCGCCGGCCAGCTGCGCCAGCCGTGCCCGGGCGGCTGGCGCAGCGAATGAAAGCCCACGTCCGCGCGCTGCACGCGCGCGCAGAAGGCCGGCACGCATTCGGTCAAGGCGACCACCGCGTGCCGCCAGTCGGTCATGCGGTTGATGAGGTTGACGACGCCGTTCTCCAGGCCGCCGACATCGAAGCGGTAGACGACGTGGACGACGAGGGGGCGGAGGGCGGCGCGGTCGTCGCTCATGCTGCGCCCGCCTCGGCGAGCGCGGTAGCGCAAGTCATTTCGCCCGACTCAGGCCAGGTGCCGTGCGACATAGTGGTTCCAGAAGTGATAGCGCTGCGCTTAGGGACCGTGCACGTGGGCGGGTGCTGCGCGACGCCCTGGTCGCCCTAGCACTCGCAGCTCGCGCCGGGCCTCGCCCGGCGTGTCGAAGGCGCCCATTCTCGCGCCAGCTTCGCGCCGCGCGGGCCGGCCCTGGATGGTGCCCGGCTGGACTTCGCCGCGGCCGGTTCACCTTGCCGTCATGCGGCGCGGGCAAGATCGGCCAGCGGCTCCAGCACTTCGACCTGCAGTCGCCGGCCCGTGGCCCGGATCGCGGCGAGGTCCAGGTCCATCGACGCCAGCAGGCCGAGGTTGGCGATGCGCAGCGCCTGCGCCAGGTCCGACTCACTGGCGAGCAGCGCGTCGATGCCCTCGTGAGCGCGTGCGGCAAGACGCTCGGCTTCGGGGCCGAACTTGGCCTGCAAGGCGGCCCAGAGGGAAGCCGGCCACCGCTCGAGTTCGTCGATCTCGTCGCGCCGCTCGCGCACGATGGTGAGGTGGGCCAGCGCGAGCACGCGGCCGAGGTCCTTGTTCGAGCGCTTGTCCTCCGTGTTGGCGATCAGCGCGTCGCCGATCACCGGGTGGTGCAGCATGTTGGCCAGGGCCATCAGCTCCGGCCGCGCGATGCGCAGGCCGCAGCGGGTCGGCAACGGCTCCCACTCGACCAGCGCGAGGTAGTCGAAGCTGGAGATCGCGAAGTCGCCGGTGCGGGTGCGTACACGCTGCAACTTCTTGGCCGCTTCGCCAGGCCGGTACGCAGGGGGCGCGGACAGCAGCTCGACGAACCATTGGCCTGGGTTCTCTCGCCCACCTTGCCCACCTTGCCCGCCCGGCGGCTTCAACCTCACCATGGGCAGTTCCTCGACGGCCTGGGTGGGTTTGCCGGGCTCGCCCCATCGGGCATCCTTGCGCGGGGTCCACCCCGCCTCGAGCAACTGCTCGGTGACCTCGCCGGCCGCCGCGATCGCCTTGGCGTGCGGCGAAAACAGGCAGTCGACATCCTTCGTGCGGATGGCCTTGGTGCCGTCGTCGGCAAAGAAGTGGTAGCCGGCTGCGAGGCTGCCGACGATGATGATGTTGTCGCGCAAGGCTTCGGGCAAAGCCAGGGCAAGCTGCTCGAGCACCTCGGCAGGGGTGAGCAGGCCCGCTTGGCTCGTCATGCGGAAGCAGGCTGGCGCACGCGGCGGTTCAGCGCAAGCGCGAAGTCGCGCGCCTGGGCCTGATAGCCCATCTCCAGCAGATCGGCCATGCAGTCCAGCGGCGGCGCGACCACAGGGTCTGGCCAATGGCCCAGGGGTCCATGGGCCGGCGGTCGAGCCAGATGCAGCACCACGGCGGCTTTGGCTGTGACCTCGTCGGTTTCTACCAGTGCCGCATCGAGCTTGCGCATGAAGCGGATGTCGCCGTCGTACACGCACAAGTCCAGCCGCGGCGCGGCGCTGATGTCCAGCTCGGGGTCATAGAGCAGGGCTCCCAGGACGCCGCCGATCGCCACCTTCTGCGCAGCGCCCTGGTCGCGCATGGACCGCAGCCTGCGTTCCATCTGCAGTGGCCGTCGGGCTTGGCCGCTGGGGTCGACGAAGCGGATGATCTTCCGGTCGGCCGCCTGGCCTTCGGCGAGGCGGCGCCAAGCCTCCCAGCTCGGCTCGCGCAGCAACGCACGGGGCGCGTGGCGCTCGCTGAGCACGCCGAGCAGTCGCAGGTCCTCCAATGCAGCCGCCACGGTCGGGTAGCTGGCCCCCGTCCTGGCCTCGAGCTTGGAGACCGACTGCGGCCCCTGGCCGTCCAGCCAGCACTCCACGAGGTAGGCCTTGACGGCCTGGCGCGACACGCGGCCGGCACCCGGCTCGGCCTGCGCCAACGCGGCAACGAAGCGCTCCAGGTCTGGCGTCGAGGGGGGAAGCTCGCCGACGATCTGCCCCTTTGCGTCCATCGCGGCCAGGAAGACCCGCTCACCCAGGTCGGGCCTGACGACCGAGCGGAACCGCGCCAGCTCTTCCTGCAGGCGACGTTCGGAGAACTTGGTCCGGGTCAGCACGCACAGCGCTCGACTCGCTGCCGCTTCCTGGGCCAGGGCATAGGTCAACGCCAGCAGCGCGTCGCGCAGGTCGCGGGCGTTGCTGCTGCGCTTGACCTCGACCAGAACGCTTCCACCCGGCCCGCGCCAGCGGGCGCCGTGCAGTTCGCTGCGCGAGTTTGGGTAGCCACTAGACATGCAGGTGCTACCTTACCAAGTTGGTAGCTACTAGGCAACTTGGAGTCTTGGGATCTTGGGTGGGCGCGAGGCGTTGCTGGCCACTTGACGCGAGGACTTCCTTCGAGTGGGGGCCGAGCAAGCCGACATTCTGGTCGAAATGACTAGAATCGGCCTATGGACAAGACCATCAAATCACCGGCGAAAGGCCTTTCGGGGTATTGGGCGCTGCAGGACGCCAAGGCGCGGTTCAGCGAGCTGGTCCGCCGCGTTCGCAGCGAAGGCCCTCAACACGTCACCGTGCACGGCCGCGATGAGGTCGTCATCATTGCGGCGGAGGAATTTCGGCGCTTGCGGGGCGACCCACGCGGCCACGCTCTGGTGCAGGCACTGCAGTCATCGCCGCACCGGGACATCGAGCTCGAGGTGCCGCGCGCAACGATGCCCGTGCGGGACGTGGCGCTGTGACCGGCTGGCTTCTCGACACCAACGTCATTTCGGAACTGCGTCGCCCGCATGCGGACAGGAACGTCCTTGCGTTCGTCGCGTCGCAGGCGCTGGAATCGCTGTTCATCAGCACGGTGACGCTGGCCGAGATTCGATTCGGCATCGAACTCGTCGCCGACGCGAGTCGGCGCGCCGACCTGACGGACTGGTTGACGAACAAGGTCCGGCCACTGTTCGAGCAGCGCGTGCTGCCCGTCTCCGAAGATGTCATGCTGAAGTGGCGGCTGATGGTCGAAGAGGGCCGCAAGGCGGGCCACACCTTCTCGCAACCTGACCTCATCATCGCCGCCACGGGCGCGCATCATGGGCTGACCGTGGTCACGCGCGACGTGTCGGACTTCGAGCGCGCCAGGGTTCCCTGCGTGAATCCCTGGGCTCTCGAGGCGGACGAGCACCGGAGCTGAATCCGGCACTCCCGTCGCGCTCATCCTTGGCAAGCGCGCGCGCCAGCTCGGTCATGAGCTGGGTTGGCTCTGCCACTTTGCTCATCCCCCCGCGGGGGGCGCCGGCTGGGCGCAGCCCGGCCCTTGGGGGTGCTCTCGCCCAGGCGCACGTCGAACCCTTTGACGCCTCTCGAGCGGCGTCAGGTTCTTGCCGGCCTTGCGGCCCTGGCCGGCGCAGCACCCGCCCCTGCACGGCTCGCGCGCGCCCTTCCCGAGGCGCGGGCGCGGGAGCGGCCCTGCGCGATGGCCTGCTGGACGCTCATCTCGATGGCGCCCTGGTCGTGCTCGCGGGCCGCCAGCTTCGCAAGCTCGCCGTCGCGCTGGATCAGCCAGAGGGCGCTGGCGACGAGCCTGCGGGCACTGTCCTTCGGCTCAAGCCTCGACGCGCTCGAAGACCAGATGCGCCAATTCGGCCCGATTCCTCGCATGCTCCACCGTCAGGCCCACGAGCCGGCCCTGGGCATCGACATCGATCAGCGTGTTCTCGTCGAGGTCACGCGTTTCACAGACCTGCGCCTCACGCAACTCGATGTAGAGCGTGTCCGTATCCTCGAAGTAGCGCAGTCTCATGCCGTGAAGCCCCTGTCGAAGAACGCGTTGTGGATGGTCTGCCCATCCTCCAGCA
>JBDHRZ010000219.1:0-5557 GCA_039807845.1 Rhodoferax sp. | reverse complement strand
CTCAGCGACCTGGCCACGAACGGATAGGCGAGCAAGGCGTATGCGCCCACCAGCAGCAGCAGGCTGGCGCTCCAGTGCGGGTAGAGCAGCAACAGGCCGAAGGCGACCGTGACCGGGGACACGATGAACGGCAGGAAGGCAGCCGCACGCAGCCAGGGCGAGCGGCGCGCCGCCCATGCATGGGCCACGCCGAGCACGGTGGCCAGCGCCAGCGCCGCAGCACTGAAGCGCAGCGTGTTGCCGATCGCCAGCAGGCTGTCGGCGTCGAGCACGCTGGCCCAGGCCTGCGACGTCGCCGTCGCGGCGCGCCACGCGATCGCAAGCAAGGGCGTTGCGCAGACCGCGCCCAGCAGCAAGAGTGCAGCGAAGACAGCACCCCACTGCCTCGCCCCGGCGGGACGGCGCAGCGCGATGCGATCGGCACGCCCCGGCGCCGCCAGGCGGTGCTCGATCCAGCTGTGCACGAGCGCGACCGCACCAGTGAGCAGGGCCATGGCCAGCGCCAGCACACCAGCCTGTGCGAGCTGGAGCTCATGCGCCACCAGGGTGTAGATCTCGACTTCGGCGGTCGCGTAGCGCTGCCCGCCGAGCACCAGCGCCAGCCCGAAGCCCGAGAAGCAATACAGGAACACCAGGCACAGGGCAGAGGCGAGCCAGGGAGCGATCGCCGGCCACTCGACGCGCCAGAACGCCCGCCACGGCGTGGCGCCGAGCGTGCGGGCTGCGGCCACGCGCGCCGCGCTGACCTGCCCGAGCGCGTCGACGCCCACCCGCACCACCAGGCACAGGTTGAAGAACAGGTTGCCGTAGAGCAGCAACCACGGGGTTCCCAGCAGGTCGAGCCCGAATGCGGTGCCCAGCCAGCCGCGCGGGCCCCACACCGCAAGCACGCCCATGGCAGCAACCAGCGTCGGCACCACGAACGGCAACATGAGCAGCCGCAGCACCAGCGTGCGCCCGGGAAACGTGAAACGCGCCAGCACCCAGGACAGCGGCACGGCCAGCACGAGCGCCGCGCAGCACGTGAGCGCCGCCTGCAGCAACGACCACCCGACGCGCCAGCGCAGATAGCCGTCGCGCCACAGGGCGGCCACCATGCCCCAGTCGGCACCGGCGCGCGCCTCCAGCCCCAGGCGCAGCAAGGGCGCGAGCATCATCAGGCCCAGGAACGCCGCCGGCAGCAACCCGGCCAGCCAGGCCCGATCCCCCGCCGCGCTGCGCACTGCCACGCTCTGCACCTGCTATTTGAGGACGACGCGGGTCCAGCGCGCGACCCACTGCGCACCGCGGGCTGCAACCAGCGCCGGCGCCGGGTCCTGGAAGCGGGCCGGTTCGACGGCGTAGCGCAGCGCGTCCACACGCACGGCGCCGGTCTCCACCGGATACATCCACATCGAGGTCTGCAATGCCTGCTGCACCGGGGCGGAACGCAGGAACTCGATGAAGCGCCCTGCCGCTTCGCGCTGCCGAGCGCCGCGCACCAGAGCGACGCCCTCGACCTGGCGCATCACACCGCCGTCCAGGAACAGGCTGGCGGTGGGCGGCTCGGTGAGCTTCTCCTTGCTATAGAACACCTCGGCCGCCGGGCTGCTGGCGTAACTGAGCACGATCGGCCGGGTGCCGCCATTGCGGCTGAACTCGGTGTAATACGCCTCGCTCCATCCCTTGGTGACGCGCAACCCGTTGGCGCGCATGCGCGCCCACCAGTCGAACGCGGCTTCCTCCCCCAGGCCCGCAATGGTGGCCACCAGGAAGGCGAAGCCCGGACTCGAAGTCGCCGGATTGGGCAGCGCCACCCGGTCGCGCCAGCCAGGCCCTGCGAGCGCGTCCAGCGTGCCGGGCAGCGCGACAGCGCGCGCGGCAAACCAGCCCTTGTCGTAGTTCAGCGTGACGTAGCCGTAGTCGACCGGCACCACCGCGCCGTCGAGCGTGGCCCGCACGCTGCGACCCGCCGCAGGGCCGCGGTAGGGCTCGAGCACCTGCGCCGCATCGGCCTTTGCCACCAGCAGGTTGTCGATGCCGAACACCACGTCGGCGATCGGCTCGGCGCGGGTCAGGATGAGCTTGTTGAGCATCTCGCCGGCATCACCGCCCTTGACGATGGCCAGCCTGATGCCCGAGTCGGATTCGAACTGCGCCAGCAGCGGCTTGGGCAGCGAGAACGAGCCGTGCACGAGGACACGGAGCTCCTGCGCGGCAGACGCGTGGCGCGCCAACAGCAACGGCGCGGCGGACGCGCCGACGCCAAGAAAAAAGGTCCTTCGCAGCATGTTGGCCGACTCCTCCTCGCGCCAGCGTCAGGCGCGAGAGGGGACTCCATTGCACGAAGGACCTGCCTCATCACGCTCCCTACGCTGGCATGACCCAGATCAGGTGAGTGGGGTATTTCTCAGCCGCGGTGGCCCTGCGGCCACCGCGACACCCCCGGTGATGCGCGGATTCTAGTGCAGCGCCCCGCACTGCACTACCCGCGGCGCGCGTCGCGCTTACTCGATCGCCAGGCGTTGCACCGACGCGGCGGACTTCTTGGGCAGCGTGAGCGTGAGCACACCGCCGTCGTACTTCGCCTTGGCGCTGGCCTGGTCGATGTCCTGCGGCAACTGGAAGCTGCGCGCGACCGACCCGTAATAGCGCTCGGTGCGCAACACCTTCTCGTCCTTGGTCTGCACGTCCTGCTGCTTCACTTCCGCGCGCAGCGTCACCACGCTGCCGTCGATCGACACATGGATATCCTCCTTGGCGACGCCGGGCACCTCGGCCTGGACGGTGAACGCCTTGTCGGACTCCTTCACGTCGATCTTGATCTGCGACGGTGCCGGCAGCGGGTCGCCGTGCAGCGGCCGCACGTAAAAGCCAGGGGCGACGTCACGGAAGAAATCATCGAACAGGCTGCCGCGGGTCATCAACGAACTCATGGTGGATCTCCTTGCAAATGGGTCTGTGGGAGCAACGCCGAACGACGTCGCCTGAGCCTCACATGCAGACGAGGCCGCCGGTTTCAAGAGGCGCGGATGGCAGAAAGCGCGCGCGGGTTGATGCACCGCAAACCGGCGCTGCCGCCGCGCATCAGGCGGCCACGAGCTGGGCGAACCGCGGCAGATCCACGTTGCCGCCGCTGATGATCACGCCCACGCGCTTGCCCGCCAGCGGCAGGTCGGCGCGCATCGCGGCGGCGGCACCCAGGCAACCGGTGGGTTCGACGAGAATCTTCATGCGCTCGGCGAAGAACCGCATGGCCTGCACCAGTTCCGCGTCGCTGGCCGTCACCATGTCGTCCACGTCGCGCCGGATGATGGCAAACGTGAGTTCGCCCAGCGATTGGGTCTGCGCGCCGTCGGCAATCGTCTGCGGCGTCGCGATCCGGACGATCTGCCCGCTGCGAAACGACTGCTGGCCATCGTTGCCGGCCTGCGGCTCGACGCCGATCACCTTGCAGCCGGGCCACAGGGCCCGCGCTGCCAGCGCACTGCCGCTGACCAGCCCGCCACCACCGACGCAGACGAACAGGTAGTCGAGTTCGCCCACCGTTTCGAACAGTTCCTTCGCGGCCGTCCCCTGCCCGGCGATCACGTCCGGGTGGTCGAACGGCGGGATCAGCGTCATGCCGCGCTCGCGCGCCAGGTCGCGGCCGAGTTGCTCTCGGTCCTGCGTGAAACGGTCGAACAGCACCACCTCGGCGCCGTAACCGCGCGTGGCGTCGATCTTGGCCTGGGGTGCATCGAGCGGCATCAGGATCACGGCCGCCATGCCCTGCAGCCGCGCCGACAGGGCGATCGCCTGCGCGTGGTTGCCGCTGGAGAACGCGAGCGCGCCGGCACTGCGCTGCGCGGCGTCGAAGCGCGACAGGGCATTGAACGCACCGCGGAACTTGAAGGCACCCATGCGCTGGAAGTTCTCGCACTTGAAGAACACCTGCGCACCGAGGCGCTGGTCGAGCGTGGTCGAGCGCAGCACCGGTGTCTGGTGCGCATGGCCGGCAATGCGCGTGCTGGCAGCCACGACATCGTCAAAGGTAGGCAGGGAAGGCATCAATGCGTCTTTCAGGGATGTTGAACCGAAGAGGGCGCGTGGGAAGCGCCGGGGCCGGCGCCGCGCGCGCTCAGCGCGTGATCGCCACCAGCACGCTGCAGTGCGCGTGTTCGATCAGGGCGCTCGAACTCGAGCCGCGCCACCAGCGCGCCGCCCAGCCGCCGAGGTGCTTGTGACCAACGACGATCAGGTCGGCCTCGATGCGGGCGGCGTAATTGGTGATCTCGCTGACGGTCTCGCCGACCAGCACCTCGCCGTTGGCGCTGAAGCCGGCCTTCGCCAGCACCTGCAGGCCCTGCTCGAGGATGCGCCGGTAGTTCTCCTTCTCGCGCTCGGTGATCTGCGGGTCGTAGAAGCCCCCTTCGGCACCGATGAAGTCGATGTGATGCGGCATCACCGCCACCAGCGTCAACGCCGCACCGGTCCACTGGACCAGGTCCTTGCATTCGAGCAAGGCGTGCTGGCCGGCTTCCGAGCCGTCGTAGGCCATCAGGATTCGTTTGTACATGCTGCATCTCCTCTCGCGGACGTACGCCCCCCGGCTGGCCGTCGCGGACACCGGCCAGACGCCACTGGTGCGCAGCATAGCGCCTCCATGACCGAGCGACATCGGAAAAAACCATGAGCACGCCATACGGCCATGCCGGCACGCGGCGGCGGCAAGCAGCCAGTGACGGCGCGCAGCGGGCGATTCTGCTATTCTGAAACGCTGCGACACGGCGCGACGGCGCGAACGCGGCACCCGACAGCACCGTGCCCGGTCCGCCGGGCGCGTGGCGGTGGCCGCATGCGCCGGCATCGCGCGCAGAAACTGACCCATGCACCCGAAACCCCTTTCATCGCGCCGCGCGCCGGCGTGGCACCGACAACCCTGGTTCGAACTGCTGCAGTTCGTGCTGCTGGCCGGCGTGCTGGCCGTGATTGCCCTGCACGGCGCCCAAGGTATGGGCTACCAGTGGAAGTGGGACAAGGTGCCGCGCTACCTGGTGCGCATCGTCGACGGCGAACTCGTCTGGGGTCCGTTGATGCAGGGACTGTTCGTCACGCTCGACATCAGTTGGAAGGCCGGCCTGCTCGCGGGCGTGTTCGGCCTGCTGGTGGCCCTGCTGCGCCTGTCACACTCGGTGGTCGGACCGGCGCTGGCCTGGATGTATGTCGAGTTGATCCGCAACACGCCGATCCTGGTGCAGATGCTGATCACCTACTTCATCATCGCCGCGATCCTGGATATCCCGCGCGACTGGGCCGGTATCCTGTGCCTGGCACTGTACGAGGGCGCCTTCGTGGCCGAGATCGTACGCGGTGGCATCCTCGCGGTGCCCAGGGGGCAACGCGAAGCCGGAGCGAGTCTTGGCCTGTCGGGCCTGGACCTGTACCGCGACATCATCCTGCCGCAGGCCGTCCCACTGATGCTGCCGCCCCTGGGCAGCGTGCTGGTGAACCTGGTCAAGCACTCCGCGATCGTCAGCGTGATCGCGGTCTACGACCTGACCACGCAGGCGCGCACCATCATCTCCGACACCTTCAT